>JALOQT010000060.1 GCA_025453375.1 Phycisphaerales bacterium
GAAGCCGGGTGGGCCGCCGAGCGTGACGCGGGCGCTGGCGATTGAGCAGTTTCACAGTGCCAGTCGGCGGTGTCGCGTGCTGATTCGGGCGCTGCGGGCGTGCTATACGGCGGTGGGCGCGTTTGCCGCGGGCACGTGCGTGGCGATGCTGGGGGCGACGTTGAGTTACTTCCACCTTGATGAGGCTGGGCGGGTGTGCATCGTGATCATGCTGGTGATCTGCGCGATCGGGATGCTGGCTGTCGGGCTGGCGGCGGTCTTCCTGGTGCGCGAGACGACCAGCACGATCGACATGCTGGCGGCCGAGGAGCGGAGCATCGTCGCCGTCGCGCCCGAGGCGCTGCGCGCGAAGCGGTAAGCACAAAGGCCGCCCACTGTGTGAATGTGGGCGGCCTGGCGTGAACTGTGCGGGCCGACGTGGGCTCAGCAGCCCTGGAAGTAGCGACCGAGGAAGACGATGATGTCGTCGGCAGTGAACTGGCCGTCAGCAGCCGGGGCTTGGTTGGCTCCGGCGATGTCGGCGCGGGCGTCACCGGCGAAGTACCAGCCGAGGAAGACGATGATGTCATCGGCAGTCAGGACGCCATCGGCGCCGACGGACTGGTTGGGGCCAGCGACATCGCTGGGCGTGCAGGCGTCGGGGCCGCTGGGGGAGAACATGACGTTGAGCGAGCCGGCGCCGGAGGCCGAGATGCCCGAGGAGTTGATGAACCCGCCGACGCGAAGGAGGATGGTTTGGCCGCTGGTCAGCGGGCGGATGACGCGCGAGGCGAGGTTGTTGGCCGGCGAGCAGGCGGCGCCGGAGAGGTCATCGTTGCAGTCGATGGCGGTGTCGGCGGTGGAGCCGGGGCAGGTGGAGTAGACGGCGATGCGCGTGTCCCACGTGGTGCCGCAGGTTTCGGCCATCAGCGTGCCAGCGGCGGGGGCGACGAAGCGATACCAGACGTCGCGGCCGATCTGGCTGGAGCCGAAGGAGTTGCAGAGCGTCTCGCTGGGGCCGCTGTTGGTGGCAAAGAGGGTGTTGAACGTCGTCACGCCCGCCGAGACGAGCTGGGCACCGGCGCACTCGTCATTGGACGGGGGCGGGGTGACGGGCGTGAAGGTTGAGCGGAGGTTGAAGGCGCCGGTGGCGGCGGTATAGCCCGCGACGCGGAGGCGGATGGACTGGCCGGCGGTCAGGCTCAGCGAGAGGAAGCTGCTGCTGCCGGCACCGGCGCAGGGGCCGGTGGTGGTGTCGTCGTTGCAGGCGATCTGGGCGTTTCCGCTGCCGCAGCCGGCGTAGGCGGTCAGGACGGTGTCGATGGCACTGCCGCAGGTGTCAAGTGCGAGCGTGCCGGCGATCGGGGCGGTGTAGCGGTACCAGACGTCCGGGCGGGTTTGCGCGCTGGTGACGACGCAGGTGGGCGCGGCGGCGACATCGGCGGCGGTGTAGGTCGCGCCGACGGTGGTGCCGGTCTGCGGGGTGCCGGGGGTCAGCAGCGTGGCGGTGGCGCAGGAGTCCGGATTGGCGGGCGGGGTGCCGATGGTCAGGGAGTAGGTGTTGAGCGGGCCGGTGCCGGTGATCGAGACATTCAGGAGCACGTCGACGGCGGCGGCGCTGGTGTTGACCCACGTGATGGTTTCGGTGCCGGTGGTGGTGAGGCTGGTGGCGACGGGCGTGCCGGCGCAGGCGGTCAGGAGGCGGAGGTCGACGTTGGCGGTGGTGGGGTTGAAGGTGGCGGTGGAGTTGAAGGTGCCGCCAGCGGGGATGCTGATGCGGAACCAATCCTGGGCGACGGCCTTCACGACGAGGTTGCTGTAGGTCTGCGAAGGTGAGGTGGGCGTCAGCAGGCGCGCGGTGGCGCAGGTCTGGTTGGGGAAGAACGAGTCATCGGGGAAGCCGGCCAACGCCGTCTGAATGTCGGGGAAGAAGGATGCGAAGCGGCCGTAGGTGTCGTTTTGCAGGGACGCCGGGTTGCCGCAGGCACTGGCGCCGCAGGAGAGGACGCCGATGATCTGCTGATTGTCCACACGGATGAGGGGCGAGCCACTGGAGCCGCCTTCAGTGACGCCGTTGGTCCAGTTGACACGGAGGCTCTCAGCGAGGTTGGATGACTGGGCGGCGGAGGCACCGCAGGTGGCGGTGAGGGCGGTGGAGCCGAAACTGATCTTCTTGACATCGCCGGAGGGGTGGTGGATGCCGACGACTGAGACATTGGCCGTGGGCGTGGCGGAAGACCAGCCGAGGTAGAAGAGCCCGCCCGGCAGCAGGCCGGTCAGGCGGGCGAGCGTGCCATCGCTGACGGCGCGGTTGGCGACGACGACGGCGCCGGTGGTCTGCGGGACGGAGCCGCGGTCGGGGTTGGCGCCGGTGCAGGTGGGGGTCTGCCAGAGCCAGTAGGCATCGAGGCTGGGTGCGCTGGTGGCGGTGACGCCGCAGTGCGCGGCGGTGAGGAAGTAGGGCGTGAGGTCGTTGGAGGTGGTGCTGATCAGCGAGCCGGAGCACTGGCCGGTGCCGCCGGGGCCGGAGAGGTAGTAAATCGCGACGGCTCGCGCGGCGTTGGCATAGGTGGCGAAGCAGGCGACATCGTTGTTGCAGGTGCCGGAGCCACCGCCGAAGTCACCGCCGCCCCCGCGCGGGGTGCTGACGGGCGTTGAGCGCGGGGTGGGCGTGCCGGCCGGGGCGGACTGGGGGGCCGACTTGGGCGCGGCCTGGGGGAACTGCTGGGCCATCGCGCGGCGTGCCTCGGCCCAGGCCAGGGGCAGGTCGCGATAGATGTGCTGCATCGTGCGCAGCGCAAAGGGGCGCACGGGCAGGCTGCCTGCGGGCAGGGTCATTTCGAGGCGAAGCGTGTCGCCGAAGATGATGGGCGTGTATTGCGAGCCGGTGCCCGCCTGGCCGCGGCCGGTGTAGATGGTGCTGATGTTGCGCGAGTTGCTGGGCGAATAGGCGAGCACTTCGGCGCCCTCGGGCAGGTCGAGGTCGGTCAACTCAGCACGGAGGGCGGTAGCGCCTTCGCAGCGGAGGTCCAGCGCCCAGAAGAGGCGGCCGTCGGGCAGGACGGTCCAGAGGCCGGCGTCGGCGGGGACGTCGATGTCGCGGGCGATGCCGACGCGCAGGGGCGTGCGGCGGGTGGCCAGGTCATCGGCGATCAGCGCGGCGTGATCGACCGCGGGCAGTGAGACGAACGGCACATCAGCCAGGCGCAGGCCTGCGACGGCGCTGAGGGGCTTGGCGGTGGGCATCACGGCTGGCGCGGCGGGCAGGCCTTCGGAGGCGAGGGCCTCGACAGCGGGCATTGGCGCGAAGTTGGCATCGGCCAGGGCGTTGACATCCTGCTGAGCGAGTGCGGCGGTGCTGGTGGCCAAGGCAGCGAGGAGAGACAGCGCGGTGCGATGGGGAGTCTTCATGGTGATCAATCGAGTGAGCGCGGCGCGGGGCCGAGGAGGGTGGACGAACTGAGCCACGGCCTGGGCCGCGGCGAGGACCGCAGCGATGACCGCGGAGCCTGGGGAGGGCAACACGAACAGCGGATTGTGCCCCCACGCGGGAGAAGAAACACGCGGACTGCCCTGCGTATTGCGGGGCTACGCCATGACTCGGACCGAGTGGCCTGGGATCGGAGCGAATCCGGAGCATGATTCGCAGAAGGCACCCCGACGGTTGCCAAAAACGCCGATTCGACCGTCACACACCCCGAACGCGTGGGCCGATGCGGGGCGGTGGGGACATGGGGGTTCTCGGACGAGTGGCGGGTGCCGGTATGCAACACAAGCCGCGGCTCAGATGGCGTAGTGAGGATTCGGAGGTCGGCGGCAGTTTGACCCGGCCCGGAGGTCCGGGGTACCCGGGGCGATATCGGTTGTGCTGGCTAGGGCTTGGCTGGTAGTTTGGCCAGTTTCTCGCGAAGGTCGGCGGCTTGATCGAGGAGGCGCTCGCGGCCAGCGGGGGTGAGGCGCGGGGTGCGGGCGGTGGTGGTGAGCAGGTCGACAGCGCGCGGGTCGGCGAGGTTGACTAGTGCGCCGGCGGCGGCGCGGCTGGTACGCGTTTCGCGATCGGTGAGGCGCTGGGAGAGGAGGGTGAAGGTTGCGTCGGGGTCGAGCCAGCCCAGGGCGCCAAGGGCGTCGGTCGCGGCGCCGCGGGTGCGGTTGACGTTGCCCGGGGCGGAGGTCGCGATCGCGGCGGCCAGGGCGCGGCGGAGGGCCGCGCGGTCGGCATCGGAGAGTGTGGTGCTGGTGCGAGCGGCTTCGCCCATGGCGCGGAGGCCCTCCATGACGCCGCGACGGATGGCGTCGTGCTGGCTGGGGACCGATACGAGGGTGAGCATCGGATCGATCGCGCTGGGCTGGAGGCTCTGGCCCAGGGCGCGGGCGACTGCGGCGCGGACGGCGTCGCTCGGGTCGGCCACGAGGGGCGCGAGGGCCTTGGCCCCGGCGGCGCGGGCGGCGTCGGTCGCGCGGAGGCCGGAGGACTCCTCAGCGGTGAACCACGTGCCCAGCGCCTCGGCCCAGGCGCGGCGGACGCGCGCGTCGGCCGCGCTGCGGGCGGAGAACTGATCGTCCAGCAGGGCGGCGGGCGTGACGGTGGCCAGTTCGTGCAGCAGGCCGACGCGGAGGCCCCAGAAGGCGCGATCGTCGGCGATGAGTTTCAGGACTGGCTCGATGCGGTCCTGGTGGAGCATCGCGCGGGCGGCGTGCAGGCGGCCGATAAGGGTGGGGCTGTCAAGCATGCCGCGCTCGATCCAGGCCAGGGGCATGTCCAGGTCATAGTTGGCCAGGGAGGCCATGTCAGGGTCGATGACGATCGCGGTGGGCGTCGTGCTGGCGGGCAGGGTGATGCGGGCCTCGTGCTGGCGCGTGTCGAAGGTGATCGTCGCGATCGTCCAGTCTGCGGTGGTGCTGGTGCGAATCCAAAGGGGGACGGTCAGGGCGAAGGCCGGATTGTCGGCATTGATTGGCTGTGTCTGCTGGAGGGTGACGAGTAGTTCGCCGGTGCTTGGGTCGACATCGGCTTTGATCGAGACGCGCGGGATGCCCGGACGCATGACCCACTGGCCAAAGAAGGCTTCGAGTGATTCGCCGCTGGCGGCTTCCATCGCGCGGCGGAAGTCGGCGGTCTCGACCTGGCCATGCATGTGGCGGCGGAGGTATTGCTGCACGCCCTTCCAGAAGAGGTCTTCGCCCAGGCGGTGCTTGAGCATGTGCAGCACGGCTGCGCCCTTGGGATAGGGGTTGGCCTTGCGGCTGAAGGTCTCCCACGGGTGGCGCCAGCGCTTGCTGGCCATGGCGGGGTCTTGCGGGGCGTTGGCCTGATCATCGCGCAGGACTGCGCGGAGGCCGGAGTAGAGATCCCACTGGTACCAGTCATCGCTGCCGCCGTCGGGGCGGTCGCGCATCCAGAGGGTGTCGAGGAAGGTGGCCCAGCCTTCGTTGAGCCAGATGTGCTCCCAGGACTTGCAGGTGATGACGTTGCCAAACCACTGGTGGGCCAGTTCGTGGGCGATGAGGCTGTCCAAGTCGCCATCCTGCAGGGAGTGCTGTGAGAGGACGGCGGTGTCGAACATGGTGGTGACGGCGGTGTTCTCCATGCCGCCGGCGCCAAAGTTGTGGACGACGAGCTGGTCGTACTTCTCCCAGGGATAGGGGATGCCCAGGAGTTTCTCGTGCCAGTCCATCATCGCGCCGGTGCGGCCGTAGGTGCGTTGCACGTCGGCGGCGCGGCCGGGGGGGACCATGACGCGCATGGGGACGCGGTTGGCGCCGGCCGGGGGGAGGGTGACGATGTCAAACTTGCCGACGATCAGCGACATGAGGTAGCCGGGGTGCGGGTCGCGCATTTGGTAGATGAATCGCTCGCCGCGCGCGTCGGTGGTGTGGGAGGTCAGGGCGCCGTTGGCGCTGGCGAAGAAGCCGGCGGGGACGCGGATGTCATACTCGCAGATGAATCGCTCGTTGGGCGAGTCATGCATCGGCACCCAGTAGCGATTGCTCTCGGGCTGGCCCTGGGTGTGCAACTGGGGCGGGCGATCGGGCCAGGCGGGGTCGCCCGGTGCGGATTGGGGCGTCCAGGTCAGGCCGTCGGGCGGGTCGGTGATGATGTATTGGATGTCGACGCGGGCTTCGCGGCCGCGCGTGCGGGGAAAGGCGTCGGGCAGCGGGATATTCAGGACGCTGCCGTCGTGCGTGAAGGGGACGTCCTGCCCGTTGAGGCGGACGGCCTCGATGGCGAGGGCCGCGGCGTCGAGGGTGATCTCCGAGAGGTTGTCGTCGATAGCCTGCATGGTGAGGCTGGCGGTGGCCTCGATGC
>JALOQT010000061.1 GCA_025453375.1 Phycisphaerales bacterium
ACTTATCCGCACGCTCATAGGCGAAACTGGTGATCATGCCCTGATGGAAGAGGCGCTGGAACGGCTCGGCCTTGGCGACGTGGCCAAGGTCATGCAGGACGTTCTGCCAGAAGCGGCTGTAGAGCAGGTGGCCGACGGTGTGCTCGCTGCCGCCCATGTAGAAATCGACGTTCATCCAGTATGCGTCAACCTGGCGGTCGATCGGGGCGTGGGTGTTGGCGGGGTCGCAGTAGCGAAGGAAGTACCACGAGCTGCCGGCACTGCCGGGCATGGTGTTAGTCTCGCGCGTGACGGGTGTATGTGGCGGCAGGATCGACGGGTCCACGCCTGCAGCGCCGGCGGTGGTGCGGACCCAGCCGGTGGCCTTGGCCAGCAGGGGCTGGGGGTCGTCACTCTCGACGGGGCGATAGTCGGGTAGGTCGGGCAGCGCGACGGGCAGAGCCTTGGCGCTGACGGGATAGTGCTGGCCGGCGTCGTCAAAGACGATCGGGAACGGCTCGCCCCAATAGCGTTGGCGGCTGAAGGTCCAGTCGCGGAACTTGTAGTTGACACGCGAGCGACCGATGCCGCGGGCTTCGAGCCACGCGATGACCTTGGCCTTGGCCTCGAGGGTGGGAAGGCCGTCGATGGTGAGGTCGGGGCCGGAGGAGTTGACCGCGATGCCCAGGCCGTCGAAACAGTCGGAGGCTTTGGCGTCGGCCTCGGCATCGGCCTTGGCGTGAGGATCGCGCACGACTTGCACGATGGGCAGGGTGAAGGTTTCGGCGAACTCCCAGTCCCGCTCGTCATGCGCCGGCACGGCCATGATCGCACCAGTGCCGTAGCCCATCAGGACGTAATCGGCGGCCCAGATGGGGATCGGCTTGCCGGTGGCGGGGTTGGTGGCGTGCAGGCCGGTGAAGACGCCGGTTTTGGTCTTGGCTTCCTGACGGTCGACGTCTGAGCGGTTGGCGCTGGTGGTGACGTATGCCGCCAATGCGGTGCGGGTGGCGTCGGGCACGCTGTGGTGACGCTCGATCACCGCGCGGCAGAGGGGATGCTCGGGCGCGACGACCATGTACGTCGCGCCGAAGAGCGTGTCGGGGCGGGTGGTGAAGACGGTGAGGGTGGAGGGGGTACCCCGGACCTCCGGGCCGGGCGAATTGCCAAGATTTCCCGCTAACACAACCGGCGCAACGTATAGCGACCGATACTGCGAAGGCGTATCGACAATCCCCGCCTTGAGCGGATTGGCAATGATGTAGTTCACGAACTCAGCGAGATATCGCTCATCGCGGACGATGTGATCGAACGCCTCAGGAACCCAGAGGCTTCCTGATGTGCCGCGCGATCGATTGATCTTCGTCGCACTGTACTGTTTGACGCTCGAGACAAGTTTGCCAAGTTCTTCGTTGTTCGCGGGCTGGAGCAGCCAATGAACGTGGTCAGGCATCACCACCGCCGCAATCACACGAGCGCGAGTTTCGTCGAAGTGCTGCAACGCTGACAGCACGGTCAAACGCTCGTCTTCATTGAGGATGATCCCTTGCTGCGCTCGCCACGTCACGAAGTACGTTGCTCCTTCGAGCCGATGGTGCGGCAGGAATCGGCGAGAGGACATCAAATCGGCTACTGATCCGTGAGCACCCGGCGGATACGGATCGCGCGGTATGAATGTTGGATGCTTCAAGACCTTGACATTGGCGTTGTACAAGTCATCAACAGTTCGCCCGGCCCGGAGGTCCGGGGTACCCCGGACCGCAAACTCAATCTCCGCGCCCTGGCTGCGGCCGATCCACTCGCGCTGCATGGTCTTGGTGCTTTCGGGCCAGTGCAGGGTGTCGAGCTGTGCGAGCAGGCGGTCGGCGTAGGTTGTGATGCGGAACATCCACTGGCTCAGGGGCTTGCGGAGGACCGGGTGCCCGCCGCGCTCGCTGCGGCCGTCGATGACTTCGTCGTTGGCCAGCACGGTGCCCAGTGCGGGGCACCAGTTGACAGTCGTGGTGCCCTGGTAGGCCAGGCGGTAGGAGTTGATGACGCTGTGTCGCGTGCGCGCGTCCAGCGCGTTCCACGGGCCGAGGTCGCGGGCTTTGTCGGCGTCGCTGATCTCCGTCGCGCCGGGGTTGAAGCGCGCGGGCCGAACGCCGGACTGGAACTGCGCGACAAGCTCGGCGATGGGGCGGGCGCGGCCTGATGACGCACTCCCGGCCCGAAGGTCCGGGGTACCCGCATCGAACCACGCGTCATAGACCTGCAGGAAGATCCACTGCGTCCAGCGGTAATACTCCGGGTCGATCGTGCCGACCTCGCGTGACCAGTCATAGCAGAAGCCGAAACGCTGCAACTGGCGGCGGAAGGTGTCGATCGATTGCTTGGTCGTCTTGGCCGGGTGCACGCCGGTCTGAATCGCGTATTGCTCGGCCGGCAGGCCGAAGGCGTCCCAGCCCATCGGGTGCAGGACGTTGAAGCCCTTGTGGCGCTTGTAGCGGCAGAGGATGTCCGTCGCGGTGTAGCCCTCGGGGTGGCCAACGTGCAGGCCGGCACCGCTGGGGTAGGGGAACATGTCCAGGCAGTAGAACTTCGGGCGCGAGGCATCAAACCCGGGCTGGCCGGGGTTCGGCATGCGGAAGGTCTGGCGGGCGGCCCAGGTCTGTTGCCAGCGCGTTTCGATCGCGTCGGCCAGGGCGGCGGTATAGCGGTGAGCGGGGGCGGCAGAATCGGCCGGGGGCACAGAGGCGGAAGAAGGCGTGGACATACGACGCGAGTTTAGGAACCCCGTGCGGATAAGCCTGTCGCTTGCCAGCAGACGGGCTGTTTTGCTGGCGCGGCGGCCATGTGCGATGTACGCTCGGGCATGAAGAAGGCCCCATCAACCCGCAAAGCGCACGCCGAGGCGAAGGCCGATTCGCCAGCGAAGCACCCAACGCTCACGGACACGCAGGGCAATCGGATTCTGGTGGGCGATTGCCGCGTGGTGCTGGGCGCGACGCCGGAGTTTGCCGAATCGAAGGTTGATCTGATCTTCGCCGATCCGCCCTTTAACTGGAACCGCGGCTATGACCAGTGGGATGACAAGATGGACCGCGAGGACTATCTCGATTTCACCTATGACTGGGTGGACATGTGCTGCCGCGGGCTGAGGCCGGGCGGGTCGCTGTTTATCAACATCCCTGATGACACGGTGGCGGAGATTGTGTGTTTCCTCAAGGGGCACATGAGCCGCAAACCCTCATGCCCGATGCGGATGATCAACTGGTGCCTGTGGCATTATCGCTTCGGGCAGAACCGGACGGATGCGTTTGTCAGCAGCAAGGTGAACTGTCTGTACTTCGTCAAGCAGGAGTCGGCCACGCAGAAGCGGACGTGGAACCCGCTGGACGTGCTGGAGCCCAGCGACCGCGCGACGACCTATGGCGATACGCGGACGCTCAACAAGAAGGACGGCATGCCCGCGGGCATGCGCGTGCCGTTGGATGTGTGGTATGGGCCATATTGGGGCCGCATTCAGGGCAACAACAAGGAACGCCGCCCGCATCATGACAACCAGTTGCCCGAGGTGTATCTCGATCGCGTGGTCCGCTGTGCGAGCAACGCGGGCGATCTGGTCGTCGATCCGTTCACCGGCTCAGGCACCACGGCGGTGGTGGCCCGCGCACTTGGGCGAAAGTTCCTGGGCAGTGAATTCTCACTGGATAATGCCACACGCTGCATCGCCCGGATGGAAGAAGGCCTGACACGCCCGACGGGCCAGCCGCCGCAGGGCAGTGCACTGGTCGCCCCGCGCCGGACGCTGAAGGTCGGCGAGGTGGTGACGACCAAGCCCGCCCCATCTCGCAAGGCCAAACTGGTCGAGGCCCGCATCAAGCCGGGGGACGTGATCGTCCGCAATGGCAAGCGTGTGAAAATCGGCAAGGGTCAGTGAGCAACGCCGGCCTTCGGCGGCTGCACGCGGGCGACGATCAGCGTGCGGTCATCATCCACACTGCCATTGGGCCCGGCGTGGCTGGCCACTGACGCAAGGATGGCCTCGAGGTGCGCCTGCGCCGTCGGGCGCGGGTCGATCAGCGTGCGATCCAGCCGCTCAGTGCCAAAAAGCTCGCGATGGGCCGACGGCGCGACGGCAGGGCCGAAAGCCTCGGTGATGCCGTCGGTGTAGAGCACCAGCACATCGCCATGATCGAGCGTGATCGTCGCCTGGCTGTACTCGGCCTCGGGCAGGATGCCCAGCGGCAGGCCCTGTGCCTCATCGAGCGGCAGCATCAGCACGCCGCCGGCGTCGTCGCTCCCGCTGGTGGTTTGCCCGTTGACGCCACCGATCGGCCCGCCGACGGGTGAGAGCGCACACGCCGCATTGGCCATGCGCAATCGCGGCGGATTGTGCCCGGCGCTGGCGTAAGTCAGGCTGCGCGAGGCCGGGTCATAGACCGCGTAGAACGCCGTGACGAACGTGCCGCTGAGGCGCGTGTAGCGCTCGCACAACTGGCGATTGACAAACGCCATCCACTGGCGCGGGTCGATCGCTTCGGGTCCCTCTGTCTCGGTGCACGCGCCGGTCCACGTCTGGTTGACGTGGGCAATCGCGTGCAAGATGGCCATGAGCACCGCGGCGGGTGTGCCATGGCCGGAGACGTCGGCGATCAGAATGCCGAGCTTGCCGCCGGGCAACTCGAAAAAGTCGAAGTAATCCCCGCCGGCCTGCTTGCTGGTCTGGTAGTGCGTCGCAATATCCAGCCCGACGCACGTGGGCAGTTCGGTTGGCAGGAGCGAGCGCTGAATATCCGCAACAACGCGCAGCTCGCGGTCGATCGCGCCCAGTGCTTCCTTGAGCTGTTTGGACAGCACAAGGCTCGCCGTTGCCCGGCCAAACAGATTGGACTGCCAGAACAACTCGGGGAATCGCTCGGGGTCAAAGCCATTGGGCGTGTTCTTCAGGATCACGACCATGTTCAGCGCTTCGCCATTATCAAACTGCGGCATGATCGCCACCGATCGTGCCGCGCCGAAGAGCGGGGCATATGGATCATCCGGCGGGACGACGAAGTCCTGAATCAGTCGCGGCAGGCCGTCGGCGATCCACTGGCCGAGAACGCCGTGCGTGCTGATCGGGATCTTCGCGCCGTCTTTCCACGGGTCGATCGGGTTGGCGTGGGCCGTGGCCCGTGTGACTTTGTATTGCCCCGGCGCCAGCCCGCGCCGGCTGACGGCGATGAACCCGTCATTGGCCTGGATCGACCGCACACGCTCGCCATAGGCCCGCACCATCGTCTGCGGATCGGCATGGCTGGACATCTCGCGCATCAGCACGACGATCTGATCCAGTCGCTGCTGCCACATCGATTGCCCGGCCCACGCAGCCAGTTGGGCGCGGTCGGCCTCGCGATCCCCCGCCGCAGCCGAGCCGGGAAGCGAACCCGGGGCTGAGCCAGGTACTGAATCTGGTGCGGGGCCTGCTGCGCTCATGCTTCAGCGTACGCCGCGCACGCGTGAGCGTCAGCGCGTCACCGGCGCGTGGGAATACAGAAATGTCAGCACCGCCTGATGAAACGCGGCATCATTGTCCGCAAACTCATCATGCGTGCCGCTGGCGAAGACCGTCGTGGCGCTCGGCGCGATCTTGGCCAGGCGCTCCGCATGCTCGAAGGGCACAATCTGGTCCTCCTTGGCGTGGGCGATCAGCACGGGCTGGGTCATCGTGCCCAGCGCGCCAGCGTTGTTGAACTTGTCACGCACCAGCCAGCTCGGCGCCAGATAGGTGCCAGCCATGTCCGCCACGCTGGTGAAGGCACTGCGAAGGATCAGCGCCGTCGGCGGGCGTTGCTTCGCCGTCGCCACCGCCACGCCCCCGCCCAGCGAGCGGCCGGAATAGACCATCGCCTTGGCGTCCACGCCCGGCATCGTCTTGAGGTAATCAATCACCGCGACCATGTCGGCGACGATCGCCTTCTCGCTGGGCGAGCCGGGCACGTTGTCGTAGCCGCGATACTCCGGAATCGCGACGAAGTACCCCGCGTTGCGAAGCACGGTGGTCAGGTCTGATCGCAGGTTGTGCTGGGCCAGTTCATAGTTGCCATGAAAGTGCACGACGATCGGTGCCGACTCGCCCGGGCCGGGCGGGTTCTTCGGCGGCAGGATGAACAGTGTGACGTCCTTCTCCGGCCCGACGCGCGTCTCAATCTCCCCCGGCTGCAGCCTATAGGTGTCGCGCGTCGTCCGCGGCAGGTTCGTCCCCGGAAACAGCAGCGATCGCTGCACGAAGAACAGCACCGTCCACCACCCTGCGATCAGCAGCAGCA
>JALOQT010000062.1 GCA_025453375.1 Phycisphaerales bacterium
CCGGCAGGAACGCCCACGCCCGCACATCCGCACGCTCGGTCGTCGCAATCGCCGCCAGTGCGATGATCGTGCTCAACAGCGCCTCGTCATTGCTGCGGCTCCGTGGCGAGCCGGGCCGCTCCTGGCCACGCCGAATCCCCTGCGTCACGGCATAGCTCGCCACGCTCTTCGCCGCCGCACGGATGAACGTGCGTGCATAGATCAGCGGCATCTGCCGGGCGTGATTCTCTTCCGCCACCTTGCCGAGATTCTCGACAAAGCTCAGCGTCACCTGCTGCGCGCCCGAAGCGCTGCCCGCGCCCGTCGGCGTCAGCGTCACTCGCACGCGATCCGCCCGCGAGCGGCTCGTCTGCAGCACAGGCAACTCGAAATACACCGGCACATCCCCCAGTGGCAGAGGCCCAAATCGCTGCGGCACCTTCACCGGCCCACGACCAGTCAAGCCGACGAGCAGCACATTGACATCCTCACGCCGCACCTGCCCAAGGCTCGCAAACGCCTCAGCCCGCACCGGCCCGATCAGTTCCGGCTGCTTGGTGATCGCCTCCGTCAGCCGGCGCGCGGCCAGCGCCTGCGCGTCCTGCTCGCCGAGTTGCATGAACGTCACCGCCGCCAGGTACGTCCCTAGTGGTGAGTCGATGAACTGCCCCGCCGTCGTCGCATCGCGCAGGCCGATCGCCTGCGAAGGTGCCGCGGGCAGATCAGCCTTGCCACGCCGCTCGGTTGTCTCGCGTTTGGCCTCATCACTGGCGCTGCGAAACCGATCGCGCAGCCACGACGTCTTGCCGATGATCCGCCGCGCCTCGACCGATGCGCCACCATCGACGCGTCCTTGGCGCAACTGCGCCAGGATCTTCATCACGTTGGTGTACACGTCTTCGTACGGCTCGCCGACATATGTCGCCGCCGCGTCGTTGAGCAGCCACTGGGCGATCGTGTCGGCGGCTGACGCTTCGCGCTGGCGATCCATCCGCGCCTCGGCGCGTTCCAGCTCACTGATCGCCTCGTCATATCGCCCGAGATACAACAGCAGTGCCCCGCGATCCAGTTCCAGCAGCAACTGGTCCGTCTCGTCATAGAGCTGGCGCACGCGCGGGTCGTCCAGCGTGCTCAGCGCCGACTCAAACCGACCCTCAGCCGCAAACTGGTTCATCAACCCGCGATGCTGCTGAAACTGGCACCCGCCGGCGAAAATGCACAACATCAGCGCGCAGATGCACGCCACTACGCCCCGCCGCGCGTCAGTCCAGCATGTCAGTATCCATCCTCGCATCGTGATGATCATCTCGCCTGCTCGCACGCACCAGAGTACGCTCATGTGTACGGAGACACGCCATGTCCGATGCACCCATGACCCCGCCAAACACCAACCCCGCTGCACCAACACCCCTGACGATCGCCGCCCTGCAGCGGCTCATCCGCGATCGCTATTACGCGACGGACCACGCCCGCGGCACGCCGGCGACCTTCATGTGGTTCATCGAAGAAATCGGCGAACTCTCGACCGCCCTGGCCAACAACGCGCCGGGCAAGTCCCCCACTGCCGAGCAGCGGGCCAACCTCGACGAAGAGTTCGCCGACGTCATCGCCTGGCTCTGCACGCTGGCGAACATCAACAACGTCGACCTGACCGTCGCGCTGGAGAAGTACACCGTCCGCGGCGTCGAGGGCGTCAAGAGTTGATATCGAGCGCAAGGGGTAGGACATTGATGTCCCACACAGTGTCGTAGCAAAGTGGACATGCGCCACGATTGCGCCTGCCGCGTCCTGACGACGCCGCAGACCCGCAAGACCACCCCGCGGCCGACGCGGCAGACGGGCGTTAAACGCTGCCGCGATGATGCCCCCTTTCACAGCAGCCCTTAGGCACCCGGTTTCGTACCGCTGCCGACCAGTCGCTCCGCCTCGCGCCGGTCGGCGTCGTTGATCGAGCGGATCAGCGGGTCGAGCCGCTGCAGCGCATCGCGCTGCAGCACCGCCTTGGCTGCCTCGATCGCGCTGGCGGAGTCACCCAGCGCGACATTCACGCGCATCAGGCGCACAGCGTGCATCGGCGCCGTCGGGTCCTGCCGCATCGCCACCGCCAGATGCGCCCGCGCCCGCAGGAGCGACGCGCGATCCAGCGGCTTCTGCGTCGAATAGATCAGGCCCAGCCACGCGTTGGCGTCGATCGGCAGCGCCTCGGCGTTGACCGGCTCAGGCAGCGTACGGCTTATGTCGATCTTGCCCGATGCCAGATCGCTGATCGCGCCGGCCTGGGGGTACTGCCCGATGAACTCGCCCCGCATCGCGGCATCGGCCAGCGCGGTGGTGGCCGCCGCGAGCGGCGCCGGCGCGCCCGAGCGGGCGGCGGTGATGAGCATCCGCGAAGACTCACGACGCGTCGGGCTGTCAGCGAAAACGGCCATGCGCGATGCGGCCTGCACCAGCGTGACGAACTTCGGCTGCCCCTGCGCCTCTCGCGCGGCGTGCACGCTCGTGGCGGTTGCCAGCATCGCCTGCTCCCACATGCGAATCGCCATCGCCTGCCAGGCGACAAGGCCCGCCGCTGCGATGGCCAGCACTGCCAGCGACACGCGCGGCAGGGTGTCACGACCTGCAGCACTGCTGGGCGTAGCAACAGATCCCGCGGCACCGAGCAGGATCACCAGCAGCCCGACGCTGCCCGTCCACGCGAAGGACTGCTCGATCTGTCCATGGACGAGGACGACACACGCGACGCCGAGCGCCGCCCAGCGCAGCGCCGGCGCGTGCGTCATGAACACGCGCAAGGCGGCGATGCTCAGCACACCCCAGCCCACCATGCCGCCGAAGCGGGCGAGTAGTTCTGTCTCGGTCAATGCCGGGGCGACGAACGGCACCGCCAGCACCGTCGCGCCGACCACGCAGCCCCACACCGCCCGTGAGGCGAAGGCGGGCGTCGGGTCATCCTCATCGACGGGTGATGCATTGTCCGCATCATCGCGCACGGCGCGGCCGGCCCGCCAGCCGAAGGCCAGCAGCAGCGTACCCCAGCCCAGGCCCAGCACGCCGAGTGTTGCGCCATAGTCCAGCACGACAGAGTGCGGGCTGGCGACGTCCTCCGGCGAGAGTGGCGATTTGTAGACGACATACGCGTCCTTGAACCCCGCCGGGCCGGTGCCGAAGAACGAGGTGACGGGCGGCAGATCGCTCCCTGCCGGCTGCGGGCGGCCGAGGGTTGAATCGACCATCACGCGCGCTGCGGCGTCGAAGTACATCGCGCGGAATCGCAGCGAGAGTTCGCCGAGTTGATCGCCAACGGCCCCACGCAGCAGCACCGCGATGATCGCCATGAAGCACAGCAGCGGGACGATCCACGCCGCAGCGCGGCGCGCCAGCGCGAGGCGCTTGAAGATGATCGGCGCGATGAGGACCAGCGCAGTGCCCATGATCAGCACGGCCCAGCCGCCCTTGCCGCCGGCCATGCCGACGCCTGCGCTGCCAGCGAACACGCCACCGATCGCGGCCAAACGCGTCCAGCGTGGGAGTGCCTGTTCCTCCCCCGCACGCCAGCGGCGCCACGCCTGCACGAGGATCGCCATCCACCCGACGGCCATCGCGGCCACGGCGGTGGCGTAGACGTTAGAAAGGCCGAACCAGCCGGTGGCCTCACTCTGGCTGATGCGCCGCTCGTAGCCGCGGGCCATGGGTGAGTCGGGCTGCCAGCCTTGGGCGGCGAAGATTTCGAGGCGTCGCTCACGAAAGGCGCGGAGCGTTTGCGGATGCTCGACAAGCACCTGCACGAGGCCTTTGAGGGCGAGCACGACGACGAAGCCGATGCCAACGGCCAGGACGATCGGCGCGATCCAGCGGGCAGTGCGATGTTGGCTGCGGGCGGCGATGAAGACCGCCGCGCCGGCAATGATCGCGCTGAGCCATGATGCGCCGATTCGGGCGTGATCGGTGCGATCATGGCTGAAAAGCAGGTGCATCGCCATGCTGGCGCTGCCCAGGGAGACGAGCACGAGGACGAGCCAGGCACTTCGCGCGCCATTGGCCGAGCCGCGCGAGATCAGCAGCAGCCCACCGGCGCCGAACATGCTGATGACATCCAGCCACAGGCTCCACGCAGGCGTGAGGCCGATGAGCAGTGGCGACTCGATCAGCGGGTCGGCATCCCAATATGGAAAGGGCACGGCCGGGAGGACGGCCTTGATGAACTGCGGCACGATGGCCAGCAGCAGGAGGACGAACGTGTACGCCGCGCGGCGCGGGGAGGACGCATCGTCGGTCGGCCAGTCGTGGCTCATGGGCGAGGGTAGAGGGCTGGGCAGGTTGAAAACCTGCCCCACGCGGGTCAGGCGTTCTTTGACGACGGTGACGGCTTGGTGCGGCGCTTGGCGCCGGCCTTGATCGTCACGGCGTCCATCGCGTCGGCGGCGCCTTGCAGCGTGGCGTAGGCGGTGCGGAGGTGATCGATATCGAGGTTCTTCTCGAAGATCGCCGCGGCGTCGTCGGCGCCGGTCTTGTCGTCGATGAAGTTTGTGGCGCGAAGCAGCGTCAGGATGCGGCCGTCGATCGGCATGACGGGGTGATGCAGCATCAGCAGGGCGGTGCGAGCGGCGACGTAGCGCGGCGTCTGGTTCAGGCTGGCCATCAGGTTGAAGGCCGTCTTGCGTGCGGCGCTGGTGGCTTCGGGGCCCTGGGCGATGAAGTCCAGCCGCAGGCGATGCTCGCGGGCGAAGAGATCGTGCAAGGCGCCTTTGACGCGCATGGCGCGTTCATCGGCGCGGGGCAGTTCGCGGCCCAGGATCTCGGCGATCTCCTCGGCGAGGCTGACGCGCAACTCGTTGACGTCGACGACATGGCGACGGAGGCGAAGCATCGCGGCATCGCCGCGTGACGTGGCGGACTCCCAGATCAGGAACGATCGGACGAACTCGGCCAGCAGTCGGTCGCCATGGAAGAGATCGTCATCGACGGCCAGACCGGCGACCGCGGGGACCTGCTCGGGCAGCGGCGCAGGCTCGGCGCTGGCCTTGAGGCGGGTCAGCAAGGTCGAGATGGCTTTGGCGCGATCGGCGGACATGGGGAGCGATGCGGCTATCGTCCGTACGGCTTTCTTACGGCTGCGGGGGCTGGGTCGGGTTGGTGGGTTGCCCCGCGACATCGTCGGGAGGATTCTGCCGCGCCAGGGCGTCGGTGCCAAGCGCACGGATGACTGCGGCCTGATTCTTCAGTCGGCGGTCGAGGACGAAGTGAAACTGGGGCAAGGCGCGGATGCGGATGAGGTCACCAGCCTCGCGCCGGATGAAACTGGCGGCGTGCTGTACCGCGGCGACGGCCTTGCGTTCGGCCTTCTCGGGGAGGATGGAGATGTGGATCGTCGCATCGCGGCCGTCCTGGGCGAGGTCGACTTCGGTGACGGTGACCATGACGCCATCGAGGCGCGGGTCCTGCAGGCCGCGAGTGAGGATGGTTTGGATGGCGCGCTGGATCGACGAGGCGATCTTGCCATGGATCGGTGGCGGGCCGGAGGGACCGGGCTCATCGGGGCCGGCGGGGCGCTTGGCCCATGGCGATGGTGCGCCAGCGGGCTGGTCGGCGGGGTCAGGAGTTGGCTGGTCGCGGCGGGGCATGGGCGGTGGTGATTCTTTCGACGGGGCGATGGTAGACCGATGGTTGATCGTTGCGGGATGCGCGGGCCGATATCGCACGCATGGTCAACACGTGGACATGGCTGTTGACGGGTGTGCTCATCGGCGGGGCGGGGGTGTGGGCGTGGTGGTCTCGCCGGCGGGTGATGCATGCGCCGAAGGCGGACTTGCGCGGCGTCAGCACCGGGGTGCAGGGGGTGCTGGATGCGGTGCCGGCACATGTGGCGGTGCTCGATGCGCGCGGGACGATTCTGGCGACGAATCGGGCGTGGGATGACTTCGGCAAGATCGGTGGCGGCGTCGCGAGTGTGATTGGCGTCGGGGCGAACTATCTGGATGTGTGCCGGCGGGCGATGGCGTCGGAGCCTTGCGGTCGTGAGGGTGGCGGGACCAGTGAGGCGACGCCGCCGGATTCGTGCGCGGCGGGGGATGTGTATCGGCAGTTGGTGGCGGTGCTGGAGGGCAAGCGGGATGCGGCGCTAGTGCCGTATCCGTGTCATGCGCCGGATCGGGAGCAGTGGTTTCAGATGCGGGCGTCGGTGTTGCGGAGCGGGCAGACGCGGGCGGAGCGGCTGGTGCTGGTGAGCCATGAGGACATCACACTGACGACGCAGCAGCGGCTGGCCGAGCGCGGGCAGA
>JALOQT010000376.1:0-1337 GCA_025453375.1 Phycisphaerales bacterium
TCGCAGCGCTCGGTGCACATGCTGTTCATGCATCCGCTCGGACGCATGTAATCCGCCCGGATCATTCCGCCCATTTTCAGTCAGGCCGTGTGCTGGCGGCGATCCAATCGAGATAGGCTTCCAGCCCGCCCTCGACCGGCAACACCACGAACGCCGGAGTTGTATACGGGTGCCGGGCCCTGGCCGCCGCGATGACCCGGTCCGCCAGCCCCGCCCTCGTCTTGATGATCATCACGCACTCGTCACCCCGCTCCACAGCCCCCTCCCAGCGATAGAGCGACACCATCCCCGGCAAAATATTAACGCACGCCGCCAGGCCCTCCTCCACCAGGGCCCGCCCGCTCGCCTCGGCCACGGCCGTGTCGGGATAGGTCGCATAGATCAGAACGGGCTTGTCGTGGGCGTCCAACTGGGCGAGCCTCCTGGAGTTGAGGGCGGTCACCCTTGGGCAACCGCTCCCGTGCTACTCTATGAGATAGCGCCAAACCCCGCCTGAGAGCGAGCCCCCCGCCCGCATGAGCAAACCGTCGAACCCCTACGACCGCATCGCCTTCGTCGCCAGCGATGTGCCAGAAGCCCGCGCGGCCCTGGATAGCCTCGCCGTGCGCTACGGCAACGCCAAGCCCGCCGACGCCGAGGTGATCGTTGCTCTGGGCGGCGACGGCCTCATGCTGCAAACACTGCACCGCTACATGAACGACCGCATCCCGATCTACGGCATGAACCGCGGCTCGGTCGGCTTCCTCATGAACGAATACAGCGAGGATGATCTGCGCCAGCGCCTCGCCGCTGCCCAGGTCACACGCGTCCATCCCCTCTCCATGGTCGCCACCGACATTCATGGCAAGGCCACCAAGGGCCTCGCCATCAACGAGGTCTCGCTCTTCCGCCAGATCCATCAAGCCGCCAAGCTGGCCATCTCCGTCGACGGAACCCTGCGCCTTGAAGAATTGATCTGCGACGGCGTTCTCGTCGCCACCCCGGCGGGTTCAACGGCCTACAACCTGTCGGCCCATGGCCCCATCCTCCCGCTCGATGCCAAGCTCCTGGCCTTGACGCCGATCAGCCCCTTCCGCCCGCGCCGCTGGCGCGGTGCACTGCTGCCCGACAACGCCCGCATCACCATCACCGTGCGCGAACACGAAAAGCGCCCTGTGAGCGCGGTCGCCGACCACATCGAAACGCGCAACGTCGTCCGCGTCGACATCGAGCAAGCCCGGCACATCGACCTCTTCATGCTCTTCGACCCCGGCCATTCCCTCGACGAACGCGTCATCGCCGAGCAGTTCAGGTTCTGACGCATCATCCCGTCCCGAAGGGCCCAACACCTCCAGCGC
>JALOQT010000376.1:1345-2883 GCA_025453375.1 Phycisphaerales bacterium
CGCTTCCGGTCCAGTCGAGCATATTGATTTCCGCTGCCAGACGTTTAGCAAACAATACCATGCCGTTTGTCAGGTCCGGACGAGCCTGCGAAAACGGCGAACGCCCCGCGGTCGGGCTTTGCTGAGTGCCAGATGCGAGACACCCACGATCCCACGGACGTCAGTCTTCGCCAGATCATCGACGGCAGCCTCGCCTTCATCGGCCTGCTCGCGATCGACGGTACTTTGTTGGAAGCAAATGCGCTTGCCCTGCAAGCTGGAGGGCTCCAGCGCGATGACGTGATCGGCCGCAAATTCTGGGATTGCTATTGGTGGTCCTACGACGACGGCGTGCGCCAAGACCTCAAAGCTGCACACCAACGCGCCAGCCAAGGCGAAGTCGTCCGCTATGACGTTCAAGTGCGCATGGCGGGCGGCCACCTGATGTGGATCGACTTTCAACTCGTGCCGCGGCGCGATGAGTCGGGCCGCATCACCCATCTGATCCCCTCCGGTCTCGACCTCACCGCGCGCAAATTGGCCGAAGCCGAACTGCGCGCCAGCGAGCAGAAATTCAGGGGCATATTCGACAACGCCAACTCCGGCGTGGCCCTCGTCAGTCTCGACGGAGACTGGCTGGAGGTGAACGATCGCCTCTGCGACCTCCTGGGCTACAGCCGGGACCAACTGACGGCCAAGACATTCCAGGACATTACCCACCCCGACGATCTGCAAGGGGACCTCGATCTCGTTAGGCGTCTCATCGCCGGCGAAATCGAAAGTTACACTTTCGACAAGCGCTACGTGCGCGGCGACGGCAGCATCCTCTGGGCCGCCCTCACGGTGGCTTTACAGAAAGACCCAGCTGGCCGCCCACGCCACTTCATTTCCATTGTGAGCGACATCACCGACCGCGTCCGCGCCCAACAGCATCAGGTCTTCTTGATGTCCGAACTGGCGCACCGTCTCAAGAACCAACTTTCGATTATCCAGGCGATCACGCGGCAGTCTGCGGCAGGACTATCCTCGATCGATGAATTCCAAGACAAACTGTACGGCCGCCTGAGCGCACTGGCCGCGTCCGTCGATCTCATTGTCCATCGCCAATGGGACACCCTCGACCTCAACGACCTCGTCGCCAAGACATTGGCGCCGTTTTCCCGCCGCGTCATCACAGCAGGCGATCGCGTGACGATCTCAGGCGATGTCGCGGAAATACTGGCTCTCGCCTTCCACGAACTGGCGACCAACGCGACGAAATACGGCGCATGGTCACGCCCCGAGGGCTCGGTGACGCTGCGTTGGTCGGCGGACAACGGTCAGATTGCAATCGCGTGGGTCGAAGCGAATGGACCCGAAGTCCGCGCGCCCACACGCCGTGGCTTCGGCCGCACAATCATCGAAACGATTGCCGCAAAGAAATTGAGGGGCACGGCGAATTTGACGTTCGACCCGGCCGGACTGCAATGGCAGATGAACTTCCCGGCGGCCTCCACCGCGGATTTGCGCGCACGTCCAGAGTATCCTGAGACCCTTTAGCATCCACCATTCCGCCTTTC
>JALOQT010000063.1 GCA_025453375.1 Phycisphaerales bacterium
CGGAAATCGACTCGTCGCCTGCGTGCCGTACTCAAGTCCGCATCAGACACGCTTGTACGAGCACGGTTGGCCGAAGGATCCATCCACACCGTCTTCGCAAAGACGATCGAGTTTCTACTGCGCCGGCACGGCCCGCTCTCCACCGAAGCCATGCACCCGATGATCCAGCAGATGCACCCGGACCTCTGCGATGACACCGTCGAGCGCGTGATCGACGGCAAACGGTTCGGGAAGAAGTGGAAGCACGCCGCGCGGACGGCGCAGCAGCAGTTGAAGAAGCGCGGCACCATCGCGCTCATCAACGGCGCGTGGGCTCTGGTCGCGTGATCGGTTCTGCACGCCCCGACGGGGCATCGGGGTGTAGCCACGGGTGGAGCGGGGCCGCCCCGCCGAACAGCGGCCCGGGGCAGGGCCTCGCGGAACCCGTGGGCAGCGTCTTGCGCTCGCTCTTTCTCATCGCCCTGGAGGGGCGAAGGATTGTCCATGCCCGGCACATACTCCCAACTCCTTCTGCACATCGTCTTCTCGACCAAGGGGCGCGCCCCGTGGATCACCGCCGACGTTGCTGAACGCCTCTATCCCTACATCGGCGGCATCGTCCGGACCGCCCCACCCCACCCCCACAAGGGCGTGCTGTACGACATCGGCGGCGTCGAAGACCACGTCCATATGTACCTTCGGTGGCGGCCCGATGGCTCGGTGTCGGACTTGATGCGCACGGTCAAGGCACGGTCGTCAAAGTGGGTGCATGAGACGTATCCACACCTCGCGGCGTTCGCGTGGCAGGAAGGGTACAGCGTGTTCTCCGTCAGCAAGTCGCAGGAAGAGGCCGTGAAGAAGTACATCGCGGGGCAGGCCGAGCATCACAAGAAGGAAGATTTCACATCGGAGTTGTTGCGATTGCTCCGGGCGCATGGGGTGGAGTTTGATGAGAAGTATGTGGTTGATTGAGCGGGCGTTCCTCGCCCCGGAGGGGCGCAAGGGTGTAGCCACGGGTGGAGCGCAGCGAGTCTTCGAGCGAGCGCAACCCGTGGACAAGCGGGAGGGGTCGGGACCGCCCCGGAAGGGGCGGAGGAGTGGTTTTGCACACTCCTCGAAACAACGCACGCGGGACATTCCTCTGCCCCTCCGGGGCAGGCAGAAGAATCCGAATCCGCTTCCACGGGTTGCGCTTCGCCCGCGTGAGGGGGCGGGCGGCGCTTCACCCGTGGCTACAGGCCTTGGCCCCGTTGGGGCCGGGGGGCAGAGGGCAGGAGAAGAGGGCAGGGGGGCGGAGAGGGCGGTTGGCGTATCGCAGAGTGGAGAAGATTGAACGGACTGCGCTGTCCTCTGCCCCTCCGGGGCAGCAGCGAGAAGACCACTCCGCTTCCACGGGTTGCGCTCCGCCCGCGAGACGCGGGCTGCGCTTCACCCGTCGCTACAGGCCTTGGCCCCGTTGGGGCCGAGAGGCAAAAAGAGCAGGAACGCATCGGAAGAGAGAAGGCATCAGCCATCAGCCATTGGGCATCAGCAAGACGCGACGCAGCTGTCTCTCCACCACCTCTTCGATGTCTTCTTCCCAACCTTCTCTTCCTTCGAGTTGACTCTGCCTTTGCATCTTCTCCGCGTCTCCGCGTCTCCGTGCAATAGACCTTACTTGGCCTTGGAGTTGAACAGGAGCGGCGCCAGGTATCGGGCGGTGTGGCTGGCTTTGTTGGTGGCGATGGTTTCGGGGGGGCCGCTGGCGATGAGTTGGCCGCCGCCGGAGCCGCCATCGGGGCCGAGGTCGAGGATCCAGTCGGCGGATTTGATCACGTCGAGGTTGTGTTCGATGACCAGCAGGGTGTTGCCGGCGTCGGCCAGGCGGTGCAGGACGGTGACGAGTTTGCGGATGTCTTCAAAGTGCAGGCCGGTGGTTGGTTCGTCCAGGACGTAGAGCGTGTGGACGCCCTTGGCGGCCTGGGCCATGGCGGCGGCCATTTTGTCGCTGAGTTTCTTGCTCCGCAAGGGGGCTTTCTTGCTTTCGGCTGGCGGGAGGGCTGAGCCTTTGGAGGTGCTGGTCGCGGCGGCGGCTTCGTCGGCGAGGGCGGCGGAGGCGGCCAGGGCGGCGCCGGCCGCGTCGGCGTCGTCTTGCATGTTGATCGCCGCGGTGCCGCCGGCCAGTTCGGTGGCGAGCTTGATGCGCTGGGCCTCGCCGCCGGAGAGCTGCGTGCTGGGCTGGCCGAGTTTGAGATAGTCCAGGCCGACGTCGCAGAGGCAGCGGAGGAACTTGACGATCTTGGGGTGGTTCTCAAAGAAGCCCGTGGCGTCTTCGATGGTCATGTCCAGCACGTCGGCGATGGACTTGCCGCGGTATTGGATGTCCAGCGTTTCCTTGTTATAACGCTGGCCGCGGCAGACTTCGCACTCGACGAAGACGTCCGGCAGGAAGTGCATTTCGATCTTCTTGACGCCCTGGCCCTGGCAGGCCTCGCAGCGGCCGCCCTTGACGTTGAAACTAAAGCGGCCCGGCTGATAGCCGCGGATCTTGGCCTCTTTGGTCGCGCAGAAGACCTTGCGGATTTCGTCAAAGAAGCCGGTGTAGGTCGCCGGGTTGCTGCGGGGCGTGCGGCCGATGGGGGACTGGTCAACCTCGACGATGCGGTCAACCTGCTTGGCGCCGGTGATCTTGTCAAAGTCCCCGGGCTTGACGCGCTGGGCGGTGATCTCGCGCTTCAGGGCTTGCAGGAGAATCTCGTTGACCATCGTGGACTTGCCCGACCCGCTGACGCCCGTGACGCAGATCAGGCCGCCTAGGGGGATCGTGACATCGATGTTCTTAAGATTGTTCTGGCGGCAGCCCTTGAGGGTGATGGCACGCTTGGTGCTGACGGGGCGGCGCTTGTCCGGCGCGGGGGTGGGGATTGAGGCGCGGCCGGAGAGGTATTGCGCGGTGATGCTCGTCGGGTGCTGCTGCACGTCCGCCGGTGTGCCCGCGGCGACGACGCGCCCGCCGTGCACGCCCGGGCCGGGGCCGACATCCAGGAGCCAGTCGGCGTGGCGGATCATGTCCTCATCATGCTCGACGACGATGACGGTGTTGCCGATGTCCGTCAGGTGGCGGAGTGTGGAGATGAGACGGTCGTTATCGCGCTGGTGCAGGCCGATGGTCGGCTCGTCAAGCACGTAGGCCGCGCCGACGAGGCCGCTGCCGACTTGCGTCGCCAGGCGGATGCGCTGCGCCTCGCCGCCGCTGAGTGTCGCGGTGCGGCGGTCCAGCGAGAGGTATTCCAGGCCGACGCTGGCCAGGAAGCCGATGCGCGAGGAGACTTCTTTGATGATCGGCTCGGCGATCTGGGCCTGCTCGCTGGTGAGTTTGAGGCCGCCGAGGATGGCCTGTGCTTCGCTGATCGTCAGTTTGCAGAAGTCGGCGATGTTGAAGCGGCGCGGGTCTTGCGTCAGGCCGTGGCGGGCGCGAAGGTCCAGCACGCGCTGCGGCACGGCGGCGGTGGTGCTGACGAGCACGCTGAGGGATTCGACCTTCAGGCGATCGCCATGGCAGGCGGTGCAGGGCGTCGCGCCCATGAACTGGCTGAGCCATTCCTTGACGTCGTCGTTCTGCGTGCTCTCGAACCATTCCTGCAATTCGCGCTTGGCGCCGTGATACTTGAAGCCGTACTTGGCGCTGTCGGCGGCGGTGGTGCCGCTGATGGCGATGCGTTGCAGGTCGGCCGGGAGGGCGTTGAAGGGCACGTCATAGTTCGCCGCGCTGGTCGCGCGGCACATGCGGCGCAGGCCTTTGGTGAACCAGGCACGCACGGCGTGGTTCTTGTTGAACGCCTTGATGACGCCCTGACGGAAGCTCAGTTCCGGGTTGGGGACCATCAGGGCTTCGTCGAGCTCCATCAGCGTGCCCAGGCCATCGCACGAGGGGCAGGCGCCGAAGGGTGAGTTGAAGGAGAAGATGCGCGGCTCAAGCTCGGCCAGGGCACACTCGGGGTGCTCGGCACAGGCGAAGCGATCGCTGAAGGTGCGGTCGTACCAGCCGGGGGTCGACGGGGCGGGGGCTGCGGAGGCTGACGCGCCGCCGCCGGCGTCCTTACTGGCTGATGAGGGCGCGGCGGGCGAGGAGTGCGGGGGGGGCGGGGGGGGCGGGGCCTGTTCCGTGCTGACGATGACCGTGCCCTCGGCGAGTTTCAGGGCCGCTTCGATGCTCTCGGCGAGGCGCTGGCGTGCGTCGGCGTCGGCGGCGGAGAGCGTGATGCGGTCGATGACCGCGTCGATGTCGTGCTTCTCGTAGCGGCCGAGTTTCAGCGGATTGTCACCGGCGACTTTCAGGACCTCGCGAAGGTCTACGAGCGTGCCGTTGACGCGGGCGCGGCTCCAGCCCTTGGTTTGCAGGTCTTCAAGCACGTCGCGATGAAAACCCTTCTTCTGGCGGACGACCGGGGCGAGGATCATCGCCCGAACTGGTGAGGCCGTTGACGCAGAGGCCGCGCCGGACGAGATGGCCAGCACGGCGTCGACGATCTGGCTGGCGCTGGTCGCGGAGATCGGCAGGCCGCAGCGTTCCTGCACGCTGCCGTCCTTGCGCAGTTTGGTCGGATGCCAGCACGTCGGCTGGCCGACGCGGGCGAAGAGCAGACGCAGGTAGTCGTAGATCTCGGTGCTCGTCGCGACGGTGCTGCGCGGGTTGTGCCCGCTGCTGCGCTGCTCGATGGCGATCGTCGGCGGCAGTCCCTGGATGTCCTCAACGTCCGGCTTCTTGAGCTGGTCGAGGAACTGGCGGGCGTAGGCCGACAGGCTCTCCATGTACTTGCGCTGGCCCTCGGCGAAGATCGTGTCAAAGGCCAGCGAGCTCTTGCCCGAACCAGAGAGGCCGGTGATGACCACGAGCTTGTCACGCGGAATGTCCACATCCACGCCCTTGAGGTTGTGCTCTCGCGCGCCGCGGACGCGGATGGACTTGGCCGGGTCCAGCCCGGTGATGCGCGAATAGGGCGCGTTGCTTGTGCCGGGCGGTGAGCCTGAGCCCTGACCGGGAACCTGACCTGAGCCTTGACCGGGGCCCTGACCGGGGCCTTGACCGGGGCCTTGACCTTTGCTCGCACCTGCCGCGACCACGACCGGCTTGATTCCGCTCCCTGCTGGGGATGTCATGCGCACGCTCGCCTCCGGACCGAGTATAGCGTCGCGGGCGAAACACAAGACCCACGAACGCCAAGATCGTACCGAGTTGAAGCGTCAGCACACGCCTTAGTCGTTGGACTAGCCCCGGCGAGGCCTATCGCAGAAGCGACACTTTTGGATCAGAACTTGACAGTCTATGCTCTATTTCAACTGACTCATCGTCCCGGCCGAAAGTCTTTGCCTTTGACATACCACGCATCAACCAACAACACAACGACAGCTATCGCCAACCCATACCAAAGCAATTTTGGCGCACCCGGTCCAGGGGTCACAATAAAATGAATCAACACTGAAGCGGCAAGCGAACCGCCTAGAACCAACACAGACGCCAAAAGGAGTCGGGGAGTCATGCCAATCTCTCCACCTGAGACGGATTCAGGATTAACTGCATCGGTATCCCTGTCGGGCGACCCGATGCATGCATTGGGCGAGCGGACTTTTCTCTGTACCTGACTAACGACTCGTGCAAGTCCACCAACAACGCCGACGCCCCCTAACAAGACCACGCAAAGCACCGCATTCTGCCAGGAACCTTCACCCAAGATACGACGGACCAATACAACCAGTATGATGCTAGTTATAATGTGGACCGCAACAACTCGGCCAAATGTAACTCTTGGCATAGTCTTCTTTCCAAACCGTGAGCACGAATCAGAGGTTCTAATCTGACGCTGCCTTGACAGTTTGCTATTCCATAATTTTAGCTAACAATGTCAGTAAATTTAGTAGCACTAGAGGCAGTACTTAAGGGTAGCAACGAAGCCAGGGCAGGTAGCCCCAATGCAGGCCAGAAAGGTTCGACGACAGCCAGCCAAAGCCAGAAGTTTAGCTCCAACTCCAGCAGCCAAGCAAGCCAGGAATGCAGCCATGCCTAGAAATGGAACTGAAGCCAAGAACGCGAGCTTTCCACAAAACACCATAGTTTTCTTAAATATTGCGAGGGTTCCTGCCTGACACAACTTTAGGGCGGCCAAGCAAACTGCGGCGTTCGCAGCGGCAGCACCAAGCGCTGAGCCGACACACTCGGCGTCCGCCCCACCCGCTGTTTGACCTCCGATGAAG
>JALOQT010000001.1 GCA_025453375.1 Phycisphaerales bacterium
CGCTGACGCGCTCGGTGAGCACGTTCGGAAACGTGCTGGCCGCCCCAGCGAAGATCAGCATCACGATCCACCGCGCCGGCTCGCCACCTGGCGCCGGCACGTCCGCACTCGCGCGTTGCACGAGCCGCCACAAACCGCCGACGATCAGCCCGATGACGACAAGCGCACTGACGCCGCCGATCAGCAGCACCAGCGGCTTCTGCTGGCTGAGGCCCTCAATGAACACCCACGCGGTGCTGATCGGAATCGACAGCGAGGCGCCATAGAGCGCGACATTCGCCGGGATGTTCGCCAGTTCGATCGTCGCCGGCTTGCTGCCCGGCGGGCCATCCATCGGGCTGACAAACTGCCGCGCGAGCATCGATGCGACGATCACCGACGACAGCACGACCCCGACAATCACCGCCTGCACCAGTGGCGAGGCCATCACCGTGTTACGACCGCTGCGTGCAACGCCGAGGCCCATCAGCAGCACAATCACCGCCCCCACAGGCGCCAGCGAGAAGGCGTACTCCTTGAACCCAACCGCCACCAGGCCGATGACCAGTGCCAGGCTCAGGCCGACAGCCAGTCGATCGCGCCAGCGATACACGCAGTACGCTCCGGCCCACATCAGCGCGGGGCTGATGATGCTCGTCCACATGTCCAGCCCTGCGGCTTGACCGGCCATCACCGGGTGCAGCGCGATCACGCCGGGCGCGATCCACACGCCGATGCGTGCTGCCCGGCCGGGCAACTCTCGCGCCCACAGCCCGCCGATGGCGATCAGCAAGGCAAAGCTGCCAAGGTTCAGCGCGTGAATGCCGACGGTCCAGCGTGCCGCACGCGCTAGTTCGTCTCCATCCGTGCCCAGCACCTTGGCCATTGCCCAGTGCGAAACGCCCTGCAGCGGCCGATAGTTCTTCGCACTCAGCGGATGCGTGACGACGTGCAGCGGGCCTTGCTCCAGTGCGGTGAACGTCTCGTTGACGACCAGGTAGTCATCCCCCGCCGGCCACGTCCGCCATGTGTGGTGATACGTCAGCAGCATCAGGCCGA
Organism: Phycisphaerales bacterium; assembly: GCA_025453375.1. Lineage (GTDB taxonomy): Bacteria > Planctomycetota > Phycisphaerae > Phycisphaerales > UBA1924 > JAJTGZ01. The sequence goes on from JALOQT010000001.1 coordinate 1,039, forward strand.
TGGCCAGCACGATGCCGCCAAGCGTGCGAGGCAGACTCGGGCGGCTGATTCGTGATGCGTGGTCAAGTGCGGTCATGGAATCTGGAATGAACCTTGGCAGTGGAGACGATTCAGCGAAGCGCGGCGGAGGCTCGCCCTCCCCCCTCCTCCCCCCCTCCCCCCGCCGCAACGTGATACACACCGGAGTCGTTCTATCGGCCAACCCGCACGCACCGCGACGACTCGTCCATCCGTTCGTTTCACACGCGCAGTTCGGCCAGTCGCTGGCGGGCCACACGCACCGCCTCGTCGTGCTGATCGATCCCGATTGCCCGTCGCCCGAGCTTGGCCGCGGCCACCAGCGTCGTTCCGCTGCCGCAGCATGGGTCCAGGACCAGCCCGCCCGGCGGGCAGCACGCGCCGATCAGCACCTCCAGCAGCGCCACGGGCTTTTGCGTCGGATAGCCGGTTCGCTCGCGCGCCTGGTTGTTCAGGCTGGGGATGTCCAGCACGTCGGTCATCTTCTTGCTCTGCCCGGCCAGGCGACGGCTCGTCGCCGCCACGCGCGGCGCGGTGAAGTGATATTGCTCCGGGTTCACGCAGTAAAACAGAATGTCATCATGCTTCCGCGCAAACCGCCGGGGCGAGCTGCCACCGAGGCCATACGTCCACACCAGGTGATTGACGAACCGATCCTCCCCCAGCATGTCATCCAGCAGCACACGCACCCGATGGCTCGTTCGCCAATCGCAGTGGATCATCAGACTGCCTGTCGGCGCCAGCCGCGGCAGCGTTATCTCCAGCCGCGCACGCAGCCACGCGATGAATTCCGCCGTCGATCCGCGGCTGTCACCATACTGCGTCTCGACACTCCGCCCAGCACCCTTGGCCCCGGGCGGCGTCCGCTGCGCTCGCCCCGTGTTGAAGGGCACATCGGCATACACCAGATCAATCGGCCCGACCTCCAGCATCGGCAGCACCGTCAGCCAATCGCCATGATGCACGATCGCGCTGGCCGAACGACGCTCATCGCCCTCCCCGCCTCCTCCGCCGCCCCCGCTCACTTCACCCGCTCCAGCCGGGCAAACTCCAGCACCAGCGTCTTGACGCCCGCGTGCTTGAACTCCACCTGCACGCGCGCGTTGGCCCCTGGTGTGACGCTCTTGACCACGCCCAGGCCAAACTGCGGATGCCGGACGATGCAGCCGGGCGGAAACGGCGCGGGCTTGGCCTTGCCGCCACCCGCACCACCGCCCCGCTGAAACACCGGCTCATCCTCGCCACCCGCGCGCTGATCCAGATCATCCAGGTGCATGCCTTGGCTGTCGTCGTCATCATCATCGCGGCTGCGCAGTGACTGGCCATACCCCTGGTCGCTGATTCGCAGCTCCGGCCCGGCCAGTTCATCGAGGAACCGGCTCGGGATCGTCCGCTCCGGCGAGCCGCGCAGCGTGCGGAACCCGGCGCTGGTCATCAGCAGCCGATCCATCGCCCGCGTGATGCCCACGAAGCACAGCCGCCGCTCCTCCTCCAGGGCCTCAGTCGAGTCCAGCCCGCGAATGTGCGGCAGGCACCCCTCTTCCAGCCCGATCATCGCCACGATCGGATACTCCAGCCCCTTGGCCGCGTGCAGCGTCATCAGCGTCACCGCGCCGGTGCTCGGGTCGATCGCATCGGTGTCGGCCACGAGGGCCACACGCTCGAGATACGCCGCGAGCTTCTCGCGCAGCGTCCACACGCGATTCTCCGCGGGCGTGCCGTCTTCAAAGTCAAACTCGCCCCCGAGGAGTTTCTGCTCAAACTCCGCCGCGCTGCTGACCAGTTCGCCCAGGTTCTCCAGCCGCTCCTCTTCCTTGGCGTAGATCCCCTGCAGGCCGCTGTCGCGCAGCACCGCATCGACCAGTTGATGCAGGCTGACGGGAATCTGCTGGCCCATGAACTCTTCAGTCCCACCCGTCGCCTCCATGCTGCCCCACGCCGCCAACTGGTCCATGAACTTCTGCACCGCGTTGATCGCCCGCGGCGTCAGCCCCTCGACCTGCTCAACACTCCGCAGCGTCTCGCACACGCTGCGCCCCGTCACCTCCGCATGGCTCACCACCGTGTCCCACGTCTTGTCGCTGATGCCGCGCGCCGGCGTGTTGATGATCCGCTCGATGCTGATGCGGTCTTCCGGGTTGCTGACGGCTTTGAGATACGCCACGGCGTTGCGAATCTCCTCGCGCTGGAAAAACGCCGTGCCCCGCACCATGACATACGGAATCGCCGCGGCCCGCATCGCGTCTTCCATCACGCGCGACAGCGCATTGGTGCGATAGAACACCGCACAGTCCTTCCACCCGATGCTCTTGCCCGCCGACTGCATCTCCGCGACGCGCGCCTTGAGCCAGTCGACCACCAGCCGCGCCTCGTGATGCTCATCGCGGCAGATCACCGCGTCAATCGCCTCGCCACCCTTGCGCGTGCTGATCAGGGGCTTGTGCTTGCGCTGGCCGTTGCGTTTGATCAGCCGGTCTGCCGCCGAGAGGATCGGCTCGCGCGAGCGGAAGTTTTCCCCCAGCGCGATCACGCGTGCACCGGGGTAGTGCTCCTCAAACTCCAGGATGTTGCTGATATCCGCCCCGCGCCAGGCGTAAATCGACTGATCCGGATCGCCCACGACGCAGATGTTCGGGCCGCCATTCGTTGCTCCGGCCGCCCCCTTGCCATCGCCCGCCAGCAGCGTCGCGATCACCAGCTGCGCACGGTTCGTGTCCTGATACTCATCGATCAGGATGTAGCGATATCGCCGCTGGCACTCTTGCCGCACCGCCTCGCTGCTGCGCAGCATCTTGGCCGTCAGCAGCAGCAGGTCGTCAAAGTCCAGCGTGTTGCTCCGTCGACACTCCGCCTGATACGCGTTATACACCCGCGCCTGCTGGCGCGTCACAAACTCATTGGCCCGCGCGGCAAACTCACCCGCGTCCAGCAGTTCGTTCTTCGCCCCGCTGATCGCCTCCTGCACGCTCCGCGGCGGGAAGTTGCTCGTGTTCAGTTGCAGGCTCGTGATGATCGTCTTGATCAGTTTCGACTGGTCATCGGCGTCCATCACCGTAAAGCCAGGCCGCACGATCCCCGCCTCGGCCAGCCCGCCCATCTCGCAATACCGGCGCAGCAAACGCACGCACAGCGAGTGAAACGTGCTGATCACCGGCGCCGCCCGCTCCATCGATGAGCCAAGCAGCTCGCCAACGCGATGACGCATCTCCGCCGCCGCCTTGTTGGTGAACGTGACGGCCAGAATCTGCCACGGCACGACGCCGCGCGCAATCAGCGCCGCAATCCGTCGCGTGATCACCCGCGTCTTGCCCGACCCCGGCCCGGCCAGCACCAGCAGTGGCCCGCGATCATGCTTCACCGCCTCGGCCTGGCTGGGCGTCAGCCCCTCAATGAGCGATGCCAGCCGCGCCTCGCCCGCCGCCCGAAACGGCCCCGCCGGCGCACTATCACCACCACCCGCACCACCGGCTCCCACCCCACCCGCCGCTGGCACCTTGACCGGCCGCACCGGCACCACCGGCGCCGGGGGGGCGTCGTCATCTTCATCACGCAACCACGATGGCGTCGGGTAGCCGGACATCACGCCCAGCATAGACCCAGCGCCACACCGCAGCGAGCCCGCAGCGTCTTACCCCTTCGGCCCGGCGTTCCGCACCGCGTCGGTCATCTGGAACTTCTGGTCGTTCTTGCGGAAGTCCGCCGCCAGTTGGCGGGCCTTGGCGTCATACGCCGCCCCGTCCGCCCACATGTTCCGCGGGCGGAGCATCCGCCACGGCACGCCCGGCACCTCGTTGGGAATCGGCAGCCCGAAGATCGGATCCGGCGTGCACTTGACCTTCGCCAGCGACCCATCGAGGATCGCCCGCACAAACGCACGCGTGTACGCCAGCTTGAACCGCTTGCCCACGCCATACACCCCGCCGCTCCAACCCGTGTTGAGCAGCCAGACGTTCGACCCGTGCTTCTTGACCTTGTCCGCCAGCATCTGGGCATAGACCATCGCCGGGCGAGGCAGGAACGGCCCGCCGAAGCACGCGCTGAAGTTCGGCTGCGGCTCCTTCACGCCCAGCTCCGTCCCCGCCAGCTTGCTGGTGTACCCGTTGATGAAGTAGTACATTGCCTGCTCGGGCGTCAGCTTGCTGATCGGCGGCATCACGCCATACGCATCGGCCGTCAGGAAGATCACGTTCTTCGGATGCCCAGCCACGCTCGGGATGATCGCCCCGTCGATGTAATCCAGCGGATACGTCGCGCGGCTGTTCTCCGCCAGCTTGTCGCTGTCATAGTCCGGCACGCGCGTCGCCTCGTCGATCACCACGTTCTCGAGCACGCTGCCAAACTTGATCGCATCCCAGATCTGCGGCTCGCCCGTCTTGGACAGCTTGATGCACTTGGCATAGCACCCGCCCTCAAAGTTGAACACGCCCCGATCCGTCCACCCGTGCTCGTCATCGCCGATCAGCGCACGCTCCGGGTCGGCCGACAGCGTCGTCTTGCCCGTGCCAGAGAGGCCGAAGAACAGCGCCACATTGCTCGGATCGCTCTTGGAAACATTGCACGAGCAGTGCATCGGAAACACGCCGACCTCCGGCATGTCGAAGTTCATCGCATAGAACAGGCTCTTCTTCATCTCCCCGGCGTATTCCGTCCCGAGGATGATGACCGTCTTCTTCTCAAGGCTCTGCAGAATGGCCACCGGCCCGGGCACGCCCAGCGCCTTGGCCTCGTCGGCCGTCAGCCGGCGCGTCCCGGCGTTGAGGATCGTCCAGTCGTGCTTCCACACGCTGTCCTTCCCCGCCGCCGCGGAGCCTTGCGGGATGAACAGCGTGCGGATGAACAGCGCATGCCACGCCTGCTCGGTGACGACCCGCGCCCCGAGGCGGTGCTTCGGATCCGCCCCGACGAACCCCTCAAACACAAACACGTCTTTGCGGCTGTTGAGGTGCTTGGTGGCGATCTCCGTGGCCACTTCAAACTTCTCCGGCGAGATCGGGATGTTGAACCCGCCCCAGCCGATCTTGTCGTGAATCCCCGCGCTGTCCTCGAGGAACTTGTCCTTCGGGCTGCGGCCCGTGCGGTCGCCAGTCGTGCACACCAGCCCGCCATTGCTGGCCAGCCGACCCTCGCCACGCGCCACGGCGATTTCAATCAGCCGAGCAGGGGCCAGGTTCCGGTGCGTCCGCGCCGGCGAAAGGTCAAGACGGTCCAGTGCATTGCTCATGGTCTTTCCGCGACTTGCGCGGCTCCTAGGCCCAGGTTCGTGGCACGCTGCATCAACCCAACACCCACGCCCCGCACAAACACACCGCGAGGTGATCCGACAGCATAGCCGACCCCGTTTCCCCCGTGGAGTAAGGGTTCAGATGCCGGATTTCACCCCCTCCTTTGCCTCATTCCCCGCCTCTCTCCGGGTCTTTGAGGTCTCGGGAGTGAACTCTCTCAACCCGGCCCCGCGGCAGTCGCCGGCCGCAGCGTCTCGTCACTGGCGAGGATCTTCTTGATGATGATGATGAACACGCCCGTCAGGCACAGGTTCAGCGCCAGGCTCAGCATCGCGATGACCACGATCGGCCCGCCGATGCCATAGCCAAGGCTCACCACCAGCACCCCCGCACCGACCTCGCCCCGCGGCCACATGCCGATCGCCACGCTCAGCCGCTGCTTCCACGACGCCTCCTTGCGGTAGCACAGCGCCGGGAACATCTTGCCCGCGTTGCTGATCACCGTCAGCACCAGCACGTGCATGATGATCGCCCCCCAGCCCATCGGGGGCGTCGCATTGCGCAGATACGTGCTCAGCCCTGTCGCCACCTCGCCCGTCGCAGTCATGGCCGGGGCGGTCGCGGTGGCCGAGCCGATCTGGTTGATGAACATCGGCATCATCAGCCCGACCATCAGCATGAAGAACGCCGACATGATCATGCTCGCCCGCTTCTCGCCGGGCTGCTCCAGCACGTCATCATGATGATCGCCATGCCCCGCGCCCTCAACGCCACCGGCAGGCTGGGCATAGGCCTGATGGCTCACAAAGCTCTGCCCCTTGGCCTTCTGCCGGGCCATCATGCACCCGAGCACAAACGCCGGCAGCAGCACCTCGATATGGATCGGCACCTGCTTGTCGATCACCTTGCTGGCCTGATAGATCACCTCCGAGCCGCCGGCAATCACCATCGCATAGACCAGCACCCATCCCCACGTCGCAGGAATCTTCCAGCGATGCAGATACTTCCACGCCAGGATCAGTTGGATGACAATCAGCAGGATGATCGCCGCCAGTTGCCAGCGCATCCCCACCATCGCCATCTTCAGCGGGATCATCAGCAGCACGGTGTCCAGATCGTCAAAGATCGCCAGAATCCGGGCCTTCTTGAAGACCCACGTGGTGGCCAGCCCCGCCGCCGCGAGCATCGAGAACAGCACCCCCGCGCTCGTCGGCGCGGCAAAGCGCGACGCCAGCAAACTCTCCTTCCACACCCCCCAGCTCCCCCAGTGCGTCTGCGGGATCAGCACAAAAACGAAGTACAGGCAGCAGAAGATCCACGGAAACGCCGCCGCGGTGGCCGCGACGAAGTAGTCCCAGCCATACTGGCGAACGTTGCGCTTGTCGATGTCAAACTCATACCCCACGTGGATCATGATGAACGACAGCCCGATCATCGTCAGCACGCGCACGACCGTGCTGTACGTCTCGGCCGCGTCGCCCATCAGCCCGGGCAGAATCTGCGACAGCACCAGCCCGATCAGCAGCAACCCCGAATACAGCAGCACTTTGCCCATTGCTAGCCCAGTCCTTTCGCGCGCCGAACCACACCGTCTAGAAGTGCAGAAACGTTCATCAACCCTTGACGCACGCAGGTCAACGCGTTCGGCACCTAGACGGAGCAGGATAACCCCGCGTTCTTCAGCAAGCGACCGCTTGCAGTGATCCTCACGCCCGCCCAAGCCCACCTGCACCGCTCGCGCAGGTCCGAAATCTGCAACTTCCGCCGATTCGCCATTGCACCGGCTGCGGAAACTTCTCATACTAATACCAGAGCATCTTTGAGGGACGCGCCATCTGTGCCTTCGCAGGCCGGGCGGCGCTCGAGAGGACTTTCCATATGCAGACTCCAGCCACCGTTGCCACCCAGGGTGCCTTCGCCTCCGCTGCCGGCTATGCCCAGCGCGACGGCGATCGCATCGAACGCATCGTCGAAGTCTCCGAGCCGCAGCCCCTGCGCCGCTGGTCATGGGCGCCGCTGATCGTCGGCGCCCTGATCCTCGGCCTCGGCCTGCTCATGCTCGGCTGGACGCTCTGGAGCCTCCAGCAGCAGCGCGGCATGACCCGCACCGCCGAGCAGCAGAGCCTCGAAGCCCGCAGCCAACTGGCCGCCAAGACCACCGAGCTGGCTGGGCTGGAAAAGCAGATCAGCCACAAGGACAAAGAGATCTCCGGCCTAAAAGATGATTTGAACGCCCAGCGTAACGGCCGCGCCAGCGCCGAACGCGAACTGGCCGAACTGCGCAAGCAGCGCGAGGACATCCAGAAGACGATCGAAGAGCGCGACCGCGCGATCGCCGAGCGCGACGCCGCCCGCGCCGTGAATCAGCAAGTCGCCACCGCCAAGTCCGCCCTCGAGGAGCGTGTCAGCGTCCTGCAAAAGAGCCTCGACGACGCCCTGGCCCGCATCACCGAACTGGAAGGCCGCCTGACGCAGGCCAACACCGAGCGCGAAGAACTGCGCGACATGCTCCGCGTCGCCCAGACCCGCCCGGCCACCACCCCCGCTACCACATCCACCCCCGCCACCACAACCACCACCGCCCAGTCCGCCCCGGCCTCGATGCCGATGACCGCGCTGGTCGCGTCGATCGACACAAGCGTCGCCGGCCAGCGCCCCCCGGCCTCGCAGGCCGCTGGCGCGATGCCCGCCGCCCCTCGCAGCGAGCCCCGCAATGACGACAAGGGCAACGTCGGCGTCGTCCTCACTAGCGCCCTCAACGGCGCGCGATACGCCAACGTCGCCCCCACCTCCTCCGCCAGCGCCTCGCAGATGCCCACAGAGCCCACTGCAGCCCCCCAGGCGATGACCAGCAGCGTCGATGCACCCTCGGCCAGCGGCTCGACGCTCGCCACGGCCGACAGCCGCGCCGTGCTGCTGTTGCCCGCCGCCGCCCCGGGCACGGGCGATGATCAACTGACCCGCCAGGTCAACGAACTGACCATCAGCCGCGACGAACTGCACCGCCGCGCCGCGATCCTCGAAGACGAAGTCGCCCGCCTGCAGCGCGCCGGCACCCCAGCGAAGGCCACCGTCGCCGGCAAGATCAACCCCTCCGAGAAGGTCCGCCCCACCAGCGTCGGCCTCAACCACGCCCAGCGAGAGATCGGCTTCCTCGGCTTCATCCCCGATGTGCTGGGCAACGTCATCGTTGGCATCGGCGAAGGCGTCGACTCGGTCGTCAACGGCCGCCACTACGTCCCGCGCGAGATGCTCAGCGGCCACTAAGCACTTCGCCCGACTCATCCTCCGCATCTCTCCATCAGCCCTCGGCCCGCGCCGGGGGCTGCTTGTCCATACCTCATGCACATGCCGCGCGGCTTTCGCCCGCCGGACGCGCAATGTCCGCCCCATTGCGCCCGCCTCGCCCGTACGAACGCCGTGCATCGAGGCGTAACAAACCCATCCCGAACTCTGCCGGCACCCGCGCCGGGCTTTTCGTCCGCCAAGCCGGTATCCTTTCCCCCCGGCGCGTGCGGGTGCGTTTGCAACCATCGCGTGCTGGCAGGTTGGTGTTGGTTGGGCCGGGTTGGTGTGGCCACGTCCGAATGGCGCGGGCTTTGGGAGCCTCCATGAACTTCAGCGATCTGACGACAAACGCAGGACCGATGTGGACCCTCGCCGCCTCGGCGGGTGATCCGCTCATGCTGGTTTCGGTCTGGAAGCCGCTGGTCTTCCTGGCGGTGCTGGGCGGCTGGGGCTGGATCGTCAGCACCCGGTTTGACAAGCACGCTGCGAAGTACTTCCTGCCGCGCCAGAAGTGGAACCTTGTCCACCTCAGCATCGGCCTGGTCGCGCTGCTCGTCGGCCTGTTCATGCCCGTGCCGGATATCGCCGGGTTCCTCGCCGGCCTCGGCGCGATGATCGCCCTGCTCATCGCTGACATCATCATCTACATGGTCGTCAGCGGCAAGGACGAACGCGTCCCCGCTGAGCACCGCATCACGCTGGGCAACCTCATCAGCGGCGGTATGGTCAAGGAAAAGGTCAAGGTCGACCCGACCCTCGCCAGCCAGGGCAAGACCGTCCTGAAGCTCTTCGCCCCCGACAAGTCCCTCGTCCGCGCCCCGGGCCCCAACACGCCCGAACTGGCCCTGTGGAACGCGTCGGAGGATGTGCTCGTCAAGGCCTTCGATGCACGCGCGACACAGGTCGAAATCCAGCCGGCCTCCGGCGGGCAGTATGAGTCCGTCGCCCTCGTCGATGGCATCCGCACCCCGCTGGCCACCATGGCCCCGCCCGACGCGGCCAAGGTCATGGACTTCTGGAAGTCCGCCGCCAAGCTCGATCTGGCCGACCGGCGCAAGAAGCTTTCCAACCTGATCAACGTCGAGCGCGGCAGCGAGCGCAAGCCCGTTCGCGTCACCAGCCAGGGCACCGCCCAGGGCATGCGCCTGCAACTGCTCATCGACCCGGAAAACCAGGTCAAGCGCAAGGCCGAGGCCCTCGGCTTCCTCGACGAGCAGATGGCCGTCATGAAGGAGATGACCACCTCAACCAAGGGCCTCGCCCTGCTGGCCGCCCTGCCCGACGGCGGGCGCACCACGCTGTTCTACGGCGTGCTGGGCATGCACGATGCCTACACCCAGACCGTCCAGTCCATGGAGATGGAAGTCCAGCACAACCTCGAAGGCGTCCGCCACCAGGCCTTCGATCCGAACATCGACGGCGCTGACTACGCAACCCAGACCCGCTCGATGCTGCGGCGTGACCCCAACGTCATGGGCGTGGCGGAGATCCCCGATGCGCCGACGGCCAAGGAAGTGGCCAAGGCCGACTTCGCCCGCTGCCGCGTGTATGCGATGGTCCGGGCCGGCTCGGTGATCGAGGCGCTCGATGGCTGGCTGAAGGCTGTTGGCGATCCGGAACTGGCCTCCAAGAACTTGCAGTATGTCGTGGCTGAGCGCCTGATGCGCAAGCTGTGCACCAACTGCCGCGTGCCCTATCCGGCCAGCCCGGATCTGCTGGCCAAACTGGGCGTGGCCCCGGGGCAGAAGGGGCCCGAGCAGCTCTACAAGAAGGGCGGCCAGGTCATGGTCAAGAACCGCCCGGAGACCTGCCCGATGTGCCGCGGCACTGGGTATTACGAGCAGACGGGCGTCTTCGAAGTCGCCGTCATCGGCGAGGAAGAGCGCGACATGCTGGCGCAGGGCAATGTCGCCGCCGTCCGCGCCTCGCTGAAGAAGAAGGGCATGATCTCGATCCAGGGTTCGGCCATTCGCAAGGCCCTGTCGGGCGTCACGAGCGTTGAAGAAGTCATGCGTCTGACGGCCCCCGCCGCCGCCCCGGCCCCTGCCGCGGCCAAGGCCTGAGCCTGCATCGGTCAGTCACGTTCACGGATCTTGATTCAGCGTGGGATAACTCAGTTTTCAACCCCAGCGCGCCGCAAGGCGAACACGGGAGCACAGCACAATGGTCATTCAGATTCTGGCAATCTTGGTCTTCCTGGGCGTGGCCTACGTCTGGTCGGCGCGTGGGTTCTTCACGAGCCTGCTCAACCTGGGCGTGACGATCGCCTCGGGCGCCATCGCCTTTGGCTTGTGGGAGTGGTCCGAGCGCACGCTGCTGGGCCTGTCTGACAGCCGCCTGCTGTCGGACCTCGCCCCTGGCCTCGGTCTGGCGTTGCCCTTCGCCCTCAGCCTGGTCATCCTGACGGTGATCGTCAGTGTGCTCCTGCGCTCCAACACCCGGCTGGATGCCTGGGCCGACTGGACCGGCGGCATCATCTGCGGCCTCGTCAGCGGCATCATCGTCGCCGGCATCACCATGATCTCCACCCAGAGCGTCCGCATGAACCCCGACGCGCTGGAGTTCCAGGGCGCCGCCTCGGCCAACACGGGCTCAGTCGTCCGCGACACCAACCTCTGGCTGCCGGTCGATCGCATGACCGTCGGCATCTACGCCTTCCTGTCCAACAACACCCTGGCGACCTCCACCCCGCTGGGCGTCTGGCGTCCGCACGCCGCCGAAGAGGGCCCTATGCGCCGCCTCGGCCCGTCGGGTTTCCTGCTGCGCAACGCGCTGCGGAATGATGAAGTCTCGCTGCTCGGTCGCTACACCGTCGGCCGCGGGAAGAACATCCCCATCGCTCAGCTCGTCGGCGATGCCAAGCCCGTGCAGTCAGTCGATGGCGCGACGATTTCGGGCAATGCGTACATCGAAGGCTTCCTGCTGGAGTTCACTGCCGCCGCACGCGAGAAGACCGGCCAGGTCATCGCCAGCCCGGGGCAGATCACGCTCGTGGCCCGTCGCCCCGATGGGTTGGGCTCGATTGCCCTCAGCCCGTTTGCGATGGTCAGCCAGGCCAAGGGTGATGCGTTGCAGGTCGGCCGCTGGCGCTTCGATGCCCGCGATGTCTACATCGCCGCCCCCGGCGCCGATGCCAAGCCGAAGTTCGCCTTCGAGTTTCTCGTCCCGGCCGATCACACGCCGATGGCGATTTACGTCCGCGGCGTGCGGTTCGACATCGCCACGGTCAACAGCGATCGCTCCGTCTCGCTGATGAACTCGATGGCCGATGTCGAGGACATCGGCACCTACACCACCGCCATCACCCGCAATCGGTTCGACCGCATCCTCGGCCGCGAGACCGATGAAGGCACGGGCCGCGTCCGTGGTGGGTTCATCCGCAACCCCAAGGGCGTCAGCTCGCTGACGGTCACCGCGCCGCAGGGCGGCGGTGATCCGCAGGTTCGCATCGCCAACACGCTGCCGGGTGGTGTCTTCCTGGATTCATCGTTCATGAGCGGCGTGGACCTGACGGAAAAGGGCAACGGCATCCGCAAGGGGCGCATCCGCCTCAAGCGAGAGAACCTCAGCCCCGCTGGTGCGGAGCAGTCCGTCCGCGTCGAGGCCTTTGACCCGGGCACTGGCACCGCGATTGTGTTCATCAACATCAGCCGCAGCAGCCCCGTCAGCCCCGTCCAGCCGAGCGTCAGCGATGTCACCGGTGCGCCGTTCCTGGTTGACACCAATGGCCAGCGCTACCCGGCCATCGGCTACGTCTTCCGCACGGCCAATGAGTTTGAGGTCAGCTTCGACGCCCAGTCGCCGATCAGCAACATCATCGGGCGAGACGTGCCCTCGGTGTCGCGGTCGGTCGAGGGGCAGGATCTGTTCCTGGTCTTCCGCGTCAACATTGGCGTGTCGATCAACTACTACGCCATCGGCGACACGATCGTCGGCGAGATCAGCCCGCCCCAGCGCGCCGCCCAGCAGACCCTCCGCGGCGGCTGAGCCCGCGACGGCGCGGGTCAGGCACAGATTCCCTACCCTGCGGCATGACCTCCGCCGCTCCTGTCTCTGTTGTGCATGACCCGCGCGTGCAGCTGGCCCTGGAACTCACGCAGATCCCCACCGCCGCCGGGCGGGAGCATCGCGTCATCGCGTGGCTGAACACCTGGCTGGCGGCCCGCCCGCACCTGCGCAGCGAGGCCGACAGCGAGGGCAACATCACCATCACGATCAACCAGCCGCGGGCCAAGCCCAAGGCCCGTGCGACGGCCAAACGCGCCAGCCAGGCGACGCACCCGCTCTACATCACCGGCCATCTGGATCACCCGGCCTTCGTCGTCGAGCGCGTCATCGCCCCGGGCGTGCTGGAGCTCTCCTTCCGCGGCGGCGTGATGGACGTCTTCTTCGAGCACGCACCGATCACCCTGCACACTCGCCTCGGCCCCGTGCCCGCGACGCTCACCGGCGCTGCGACCAGCGAAAGCCCCGCCGGCAAGCACTACACCGCCGAGCTTGACGATCAGGCCGACACCCAGCCCTGCGATGTGCAACTGGGCGACGTGGCCACCTGGCGCCTGCCCCCGGCGGAGGTCGACGGTGCGGGCATCCTGCACACGCACGCGTGCGATGACCTGGCGGCGGTCGCCGCCGCCCTGTGCGCGATCGACGAGCTCGGCCGCAAAGCCGTCGAAGCCCCGGGCAGCATCGGTGACGTCCGCGTCCTGCTGACGCGTGCCGAGGAAATCGGCTTTGTCGGGGCCATCGCGGCGTGCCGGCTCGGGACGATCCCGCTGGGCAGCCGGATTCTGGCTCTGGAAAACAGCCGTGCGTTTGCCGAGTCCCCCGTCGGCGGCGGGCCGATCGTGCGCGTCGGCGACCGCATGACCGTCTTCACCCCATGGCTGACCGAAGCCTGCGCCACCCGCGCCGAAGAAATCTTCGCCAGCCCCGCCCAGCCGCTGGCCAGCCAGACGGCGGCGGTCATCAAGCGCCCGTGGCAACGCAAACTCATGGCCGGCGGCGCGTGCGAGGCGAGCGTCTTCTGCCGCAGCGGCTATGACGCGACTTGTCTCTGCCTGCCCCTGGGCAACTACCACAACATGCCGCACCTGACGGAACTGCAAGGCGGCACATACGACCGCGCCCGCCTCGGCCCGCCGCGCGCCGCGCGTGAGTTCATCCACACGCAGGACTATCTTGGCCTGATCGATCTGCTCGTGGCCCTCGGGCAGAACCTGCCCAAGCCTGACAGCAAGGCCGAGCGGTTCGACAACTTGTATCGCACGCGCCGCTATGTGCTCGATGCCGCCCCGGGCGAGCCGGCGTCGAAGCCTGTCGCGGGCAAGGCCGCCCGTAAGTCCAGAGCCAAAGCCAAGACCAAGCCCGCGCCGAAGGTCACGATCCCCCGACGCCGCGCCGCCTCCGGCGGCAAGCCACGCCCGTGATTGACCAAGTGGCCGGGCGGACTGCGCTTCCATGCAGTGACGATCACTCCAGAGCCCCAGAGGTCCCGGAGAGTGCGCACTGCTGCGAGGCGCATTGACCCGTCAAATGTCGGACAGAATCGACAAACAGTGCCCTCTCTGGGCCCTCCGGGTCTCTGGAGTTCTCGCGTCTTTGCCTCACGGAGCTGCGTCGCCACACTCAAAACGCCCGCGTCACCACCGCGTCGGCCATCGCTTCCATCAGCGCCCGCGCCGGGCTGGGCTTCAGGCTCGCCAGGTGCCCCTTGGCTTCGTCAACCAGGCGCTGGGCCTCGCGCCGGCTGTGCGTGATGGAGCCGGTGGACTCCACGGCTTTGGCCAGCTCGGTCCGCGCCTCGGCCCACGATGTCGCGCCGGCGGGCCCGTCACGCAGCAGGCGCAAGGTCCGCCCCCTTGCCGTCGCGTCGGCCATGGCCAGGTGATGGATCACCGGGAGGGTCAGTTTGCCCTTCTCGGCGTCCTTGCCCAGGCTTTTGCCGACCAGTCGCTGGTCGCCCGCCAGGTCCAGCAGGTCGTCCTGAATCTGAAACGCTAGGCCAAGGCTGGTGCCGAAGCGTGCCAGCCGCGTGGCCAGGGCTTCATCGGCCCCGCTGGCCCGCGCGCCCAGTTCGCACGAAACGCTGATGAGGCTGGCGGTCTTGCGGTCGATCAGGGCGTAATACGTCGCCTCATCCAGCGAGTAGTTGCCCCGGTTGTCCAGTTGCAGCAGTTCGCCGGCGCACAACGTCATGCCCGTCTGGCCGATCCGCACCGTCGCGTGCGCATCGCCCAATTGCCCGCACAGGCGATAGGCGGCGCTGAAGAGATAGTCCCCCAGCATGACCGCCGCTTCGTTGCCCCGCAGGCGATTGACCGTCTCGGTCATGCGGCGCTGGTCAGCCTCGTCAAGCACATCATCGTGCACGAGCGTCGCCAGGTGCACCATCTCGACGACCGCGCCAAGGGTGATGTGCGCCTGCGTCAGTGCCCCCTCATCGGCCCGCCCGGCGACAGCCAAGCCGCAGAGCGATACGAGCGTCGGCCGGATCATCTTGCCGTGATACGCCTCGACGTGCTGCACCAGGCGCTGCACCGGGGCGATCTCGCTGGCCAGCGCCCCGCGGATCGTCCCCTCCACGCGTGACAGCGCACCGGCCACGACCATCTGTACGCCAGCCAGCTCCGCAGGAATCTCCAGCATCCTCGCCATGAAACCAGCGTAGCGCACCCGATACAGTCCCTCATGCCCTCCCCACGGCCGACATCTCCGCAGTTGCTCCAGCCGACGGCCGACCCGCAGGGGCCCGCAGCGCCCGGATCGCCGGTCTATGAGCCGCCCATCACGCCCCTGCCGCGGGCCGAGGCCACTGAGTGGCTGCTCACCAACGGCCTGGGCGGGTTCGCCATGGGCACCGTCAGCGGCATCCCGACGCGCCGCTACCACGGCTTGCTCGTCGCCAGCCTCCGCCCGCCGGTCAACCGCATCATGGCCCTGTCGCACATCGCCGGGGCGATCATCACCCAGGCCGACACGCCCCTGGCCCAGACGACTGACCTGTCCACCTTCCGCTTTCACCCAGACGTCCTGCACCCGCGCGGCGATCGCGCGCTGGAGGGCTTCACGCAGGACGATCGCGGCGTGCACTGGCGCTTCAGCGTCGGCGCGGGCGTCAACCGCCTCGTCGTGACGCAGACTGTCCACCTCGTCCGCCACCAGCCGACGGTCATCATCCGATACGTCATCGCCCCGGCCGAGTCCGGCGGCAAGATCGCCCCCAAAACCCGCCTGAGCCTCCGCCCGCTGCTGGCCCTGCGAGACTTCCACGCCCTGCAACTGCGCGACCTGGCCCGCGGTCGATTCACCGTCGAGACGCCACAACCCTCGCAGGCACCCAGCGCCGCGCCGAGCGATGCCGCCACCTCGCCCTTGCTGATCATCCGCTCCGGCCAGCCGGGCGGAAGCCCATCGCAATCGACCGATCTGATCATCCGCTCAACCGGCTCCACCCGCGCGGCGTTCACGCGGGACGAGCAGTGGTGGAACAACTTCCTCTACAGCGTCGAGCAGTCTCGCGGGTATGACGCGATTGAGGATCTGTACAACCCTGGCGAGATCTTCGCCGAGCTGCCCGCCGGCGCCGCGCCGGTGACGATCGAGCTGCAGGCCAGCCTCGGCCACCAGCCCGTGGCCGACTTGGATCAACTTGCCCAGCAGCAGTCCCAGCGCCTCGCGCGCGTCTTTGAGGCAACACGCACGACCCTCGGCCCGGCGTACAGCCGCCTCGGGCCGCACAAGGACAGTCCGTATCTCGCGCGCATCGGCGCGCTGGTCAACGCGGCTGATGCGTATGTCGTCCATCGCGTCCGGCCCGGGGCGATGCCCGGCGCGCCGGCCGATCGCGAGAGCATCATCGCCGGCTACCCCTGGTTTGCCGACTGGGGGCGCGACACGATGATCGCCCTGCCCGGCCTGCTGCTGACCACCGGCCGCCTCAGCGAGGCGCGTGCCGTGCTGCTCACCTTCGCCGGCGCGTGCAAGGACGGCCTGATCCCCAACGTGTTTGATGACTACTCCGGCGCGGCACATTACAACACCGTCGATGCCAGTTTGTGGTTCCTGCATGCTGTCTGCCGCTGGTTCCGCGCCAGCGGCGATGATGACACCTTCACGCGAGACCTGCTGCCCGCCTGCCGCGAGATCGTCGAGAAGTATCGCGATGGCACCGTCTTTGACATCCGGATGGACCCGGCCGACGGGCTGATCTCCTGCGGCGATGCTTCTACACAGTTGACGTGGATGGATGCGAAGCGCGACGGCGTGGTCTTCACGCCGCGATTTGGTAAACCAGTGGAGATCAACGCGCTGTGGCACAGCGCGCTGGTCGAACTGTCGCAGGCCTGCGCCCTGCGCAGTGCGGCATTCAGCACCACCTGTCAGCAACTGGCCCAGAAGTCCGGCCCGAGCCTGCG
This sequence comes from Phycisphaerales bacterium, assembly GCA_025453375.1. Taxonomy (GTDB): domain Bacteria; phylum Planctomycetota; class Phycisphaerae; order Phycisphaerales; family UBA1924; genus JAJTGZ01. The sequence continues at coordinate 17,984 of JALOQT010000001.1, forward strand.
CGACAAGTTCTGGAACGCGCAGGATCAGTACCTCTTTGACGTGCTGCCCGCAGCATCAGCCCAGGGCGACGGTGGGGGCGCGCCGGATGCGTCGATCCGGCCCAACGCGGTCTTTGCCGTCAGCCTGCCGCACAGCCCGCTGACGCAGGCGCAGCAGCGCGCCGTGGCGAACACTGCGCGGACCGCGCTCTACACGCCGCACGGCTCGCGAACGCTCGCGCCGAGCCACCCGAACTACAAGCCGCGCTTCCGCGGGAGGATGTTCGACCGTGACAGTGCGTATCACAACGGCACCGCGTGGCCCTGGCTGCTCGGCCCGCTGGCCGAGGCGATCCTGCGTGCCGAAAGGTTCAGCCCCGAGAGCCTCATGCACGCCCAGCAACTGCTCGACCCGATCGTCAGCAGCCTGCAGGATGGCTGCCTCGGCCAACTCGCCGAGGTCTACGACGGCGAGGATCACCCGGCCGACCCGCAACAGCCCGGCGGCTGCCCGGCCCAGGCCTGGTCTGTCGCCGAAACCCTCCGCGTCTACACCCTCATCGCCCGCCTGCAAGCCGGCAGCACGGAGGAGTGACGACGCATCGGCGGGTGATCGAAGGGCGCGTTCACCACCGAGACATAGAGATTGAGAGAAGAAGTGACAGAGATGTGAGCAGTGGGGGGTGAGCGATGGTCAGGAGGCGTGGTCGGGAAGCGTGTGATCGTGCCAGTGTGTGTCAATAGTCTGAAGTCCGAGTGTGCTTCGCGTGAATCACCAGCCTTCATCACCATCACCAACACCAATCCCAACACCCTCTCCCTCTCCCTCCGTGCCTCTGTGCCTCAGCGTCTCTGTGGTGAACTGCATCCCAACCAGTTCGAGGTTTCCAAGTCACCCAGCATGATTCCCCGTCGCACACTTGCCCAACCCGTCACCATCCGCGGCTGCGGGCTGTTCTCTTCATTGCAATCGACCTTGACGATCCACCCCGCGCCCGCGGGCCATGGCCTGACGTTTCAGCGGACGGATGTGCCAGGTGCGCCGGTCATCCCGGCGCACGTCAGCCGCGTCAGTGACGTGCATCGGCGCGGGTCATTCGGGCGTAACACCGTGCTGCACGCACCGAGCAGTGCGGGCGGCTCGGGCAGCGATGCTGGCCACGGCGTGACGATCCACACCACCGAGCATCTGCTGGCGGCGATGGCGTCGCTGAGCATCACCGATGCATCGATCACGCTGTTTGGCGCGGAGGTGCCGATGGTCGATGCCTCTGCCGCGCCGTTTGTCGAGGCGCTGGCCCCGCACGTCGTGCCGATCGTGGGGGGAAAGAGTGGCGGGGCGAATGGCGGGGCGATGATCGAGCCGCTGACAATCACCCACCGTCACACGCTGCGCAGCAGCGCGCCGGGCAGCCTGGCGATGATCATCGCCGAGCCTCTGCCGCCGACGATCACCGAGCCGACACTGATCCTGCGATACCAACTGGACTATGCCCCCAAGATGTCCCGGGCCATCCCGCCGCAGGAGGCGGAGATCACCCTGCCTTGGCTCGACGCGCCGACGGCGGCCCAGCGCTTCGCGCAATTCATCGCCCCTGCGCGGACGTTTTGCACGCACGAGGAAGCCCAGCAGTTTCGCGCCGCCGGCGCGTTCGCCCACATCCAGCCCGGCGAGGTGCTGGTCCTGGCCGATGACGGCCCGGTCGAGACGACCCTCCGTCTGCCCAGCGAGCCGGCCCGCCACAAAGTGCTGGACATGCTGGGCGACCTGGCCTTGGCCGGCCGCCCGATCAGCGGCGTCATCGTCGGCCTGGCGACCGGCCACCAGGACAACCACGCGATGGCGCGGCTGTTGGCCAACGGCTGAGGCCCACAATCAGGGGCTGGGGCACGATTATCGGGCGTGAAGCGTGGGTGGATACTTGTGGTTTCGAAGAACTTTCTCATAAGAACGCCACGCCCGAAACTTCCGCCGGATGGTGAGGTATGCTGTCCGAAGTTGGAGTAAGGGTCGGCCGGTGATGTGTGCTCGTCGCACTGGCGGATCCTTCCGGACTCCTTTGCGCGTGTGGCGACGGGTCAGTGTGGGCCTGTGTGTCGCCGTCGGCGGCTTGGGGGGCGTGTGTGTGCCCCGGTGTGAGCCGTGTGAGCGTGGTGTTGATTGATGCTGGTTGGACTCCGATGACGCCTCCCCGTTCAATGACCGTTGGTTCGATTGGTCCCTCCGGCGCGACGCTTGACGAGGGGCGTCGTGCGATTGATCAGTTGCGTCGGGCGCTGATGGACGTGACGGCGGCGGCGGGGGGGGACATCAACCGCCCGCAGGACCTGTCGCGTCGCTTCAAGCTGGACAAGACGCTGACGTGGCGGATCAGCCGCGCCGTGCGCGAGACCGACCCCTGGCAGGCCTTGGAGCATCTGCCCAGCCGCACGGGCGTGTCGATCTACAGCGCGTCGATGCGGGCGGCGGGTGTGGCGGAGGCGAAGCTCAGCGAGCTGGATGACGCGTGCGATCAGTTCGAGCGGTTCGTGGCGGATCATGCAACGGATCGCAGCACGCTGGATGTGATGGTCTCGGCGCCGGAGCGGCGCAGCAGCGTCAAGCGGCTGGAGACGCTGCGCAAGGGCGGGTTTGCGTGCAATGCCTCGTTGCTGGGCGTGCGCGCGGCGACGCATTTCACGGCTCGGATTGTCGTGCCGCATCCGCAGCGGCCGGAGAGCAGCCTGGCGATCGCGCTGCTTGCGGGGCTGAGTGATCTGTTCCGCCTGCGGGCGGACGTGCCCTGGCCGGTGTGCACGCTGCGCGACTGGCGCGGCACCGGCGAGGTGCTCTCGCAGCAGGGGGACAATCTGCACCCGCTCAGCGAGCAGGATGTGGCCGACGCGCCGATCGTGCGTTCGTATTGCTCACCGAAGGACGTTCGCCTGGAGCGTCAGGCCGAGGCTGATGGCACGGTGCGCTATCTGCTGCAGGGCGGGCCGATTGGGGCCAGTGCGGCGACGTCGGTCGTGTATGGCTGGGTCAACTTCACCGATGCTTCGCGCCGGCCGACAGTGCCTGGCGAGCGCGGGGAGCACGCGATTGTGCTCAGCACGCCGGTGGAGCGGCTGGTGTTTGACTTCATTGTGCACCGATCGCTGGAGTTTGCCCATACGCCGCGGGCGGAGGTCTATGCGCAGTTTCCGGGGCTTCGGTCGTATCCGCAGCCCGAGGCGCACCACGCGCGGGTGCCGGTGCCGACGACGCTGCAGCGATTCGGCTCACTTCGCGATGGCGG
>JALOQT010000064.1 GCA_025453375.1 Phycisphaerales bacterium
CGCGGCGGCGAATGTTTGATGCGCCGTGGAAAATGTTTGATGCGCCGCGACAAATGCAGCGGTTTTGTCTGGCGAGTGTTCGGACTGACGGGGTTTGTCAGGGCGATTTGATCGCTCAGACCCTCGAAATCACTTCAGAATCGCCCATCGCGGCATAAGGCCACACGAACCCGCTCGATGCCCCAGTGCCCCAGTGCCTCTTGCTGCCTCGATGCCTCAGTGCCTCGATGCCTCCCCCTCACCGCCCGGCCCGCTTGGCCGTGCGGGCGAAGCTGGTTGGGTGGGCGATGTCCCAGATGGGTGGGTGGGCCATCTGGGCGTGGTGCAGGTTGGCGAGGGTGGGGGAGGTGCGCAGCACGTCCTGGCGGACGTAGAGCAGGGCGTTTTGGCTGTACCACCAGCTCACGTGCGGGTTGGTCCAGACGCGCGGGCGGATCGCGTCGATCGGGAGGTAGCCGTGCTTGGCGAAGAGCGCGGCCCACCAGCTGGGCCACTGCTCGTTGACGTGGCCGGTGCCGCCCTGGCCGGGCACGGCGGCGCCGAAGTAGACCGCCGGGGCGAGTCTGGTGATGCTGGCGACGAAGGACTCGGCACTGGACGGGGGCAGGTGCTCGGCGACTTCGAGGCTGATCGCCAGATCGAACGTGCGGTCGAGCGTGAACGGCTCAGTGAGCTGCACGGGCTTGAAGCGATCGGCGGGGATCTGCAACTGATCGCGGCGGACGTAGTCGCCATCGAGGCCGAGATAGTCCGTGATCCCCGCGGCGGCGAAGGCGGCCAGCCACGTGCCGGTGCCGCAGCCGACGTCGATGACGCTGCGGGGCTGCGCTGAGGCGGGGGAGGCGGGGCCGTGGGAGCCTGCGGTTGCGGGGAGGCCTGTCGGCGCGAGCAGGTCCAGGAGCATCGGCGCCACGACCTCGGCACTGCGCCGGCTGTCGGCCAAAAAGCCCGCGAAAAACTCCGGCTGATAGGGCTGGGCCAGCCCGAGCTTGACCATCACGCGGAGGAACTCTTTGCGGACTTTGGAGGTGGCGGGCATGCGGCCGATGATATCGATCCGCTCCGGCAAAGAGGCAACCACAGGGGCGCAGGGTCTTGAGGGGACGATGGAGTCAGGGGAACTGGCCAAGGGCCAATCCATGCGCAGCAGCAGGTGTGACGCGGCATCCATGCGTCGAAGGCCGCCCTGTGCGCGCTGTGACCCTGTGGTGATTGCTGAATCACGCCCCATCGAGCGTGTCGATCGGTGGCGGGTTATGGATATTCCTGCCGCGTCGGGCGGATCAGCAGGTCGGCGATGTGCACCGCCGGGGGCTGGGCGGCGACGAAGGCGACGGCGCGGGCGACGTCGGCGGGTTCCAGTGGTGGTCCAATGCGGTCCTTGACGCTGTTGAACCAGTCGTCGGCGTAGCCCGCGACGCCCTGGAACTCACTGACGACAAAGCCCGGGGCGATGAGCGTGACGCGGATGGCCTTAGGGCCAAGTTCGCGGCGCACGCCCTCGACCATGCCGTGCACGGCGAACTTCGTCCCGCCATACATGCTGGAAAACGGCGAGACATGCCGCCCGACGACCGAGCCGATGACGATCATGTCGCGCGGCGGGCCGGCCAGCCACGGGCCGCTCGCGCCGGTCTGGTCATCGGCATATCTCGCCAGGAGGCGTTTGCCAGCGGCGCGCATGAGTGCGGCGGCGCCGAGGACGTTGGTCCGGATCATCTCCTCCCACTGCACAGGGTCGGAGGAGATGACGCTGCCGGCCAGGCCGCGCCCGGCGTTGACGACGATCAGGTCCGCATCGCGCCCGAAGGTGCGCTTGGCGGTGTTGAGCATCGAATCGATGATGCCCTGCTCGGCGCAGTCACCAGCCAGCGGGATGCACGTGCCCGCGCCGGCGGCGGCGTTGATCTCTGCCGCGACGGCGGCGAGGCGATCAGCCCGTCGCGCATTGATCAGCACCTTGGCGCCATCGGCGGCCAGTTGCCTGGCAATGGCCAGGCCAATGCCCGCTGAGGCTCCGGTGACGATGGCGATGCGATCCTGCAGGGGCTTGTTCATAGCCGTGACGGTACACCGCTTGGCGGGGGGGCGAGGAACGTGGGAGCGCTGAGGACCTTTGAAGGATTACAACTGCGCCAGCTTCGCCAGGCCCTGGTCGATCGTCTCGCGGCGTTTGCAAAACGCCAGGCGGATCATCGATGCGCCGAGTTCGGGGCGGACATAGAACGCAGTGGGGGGGATCGCCGCGATGCCGCGGTCGATCAGGGCCATGCAGCAGGCGACGTCGGGGGACTGACCCGGCGCGGGCGTGACGCCCAGTCGGCGTGAGAGCGCCTCGTGGCGGGCGTAGATGAAGTAGGTGCCGTCGGGCATGAATAGTTCGACATCCAGCCGGCGCAGGCCCTCGGCCAGGCGGTCGCGATTCTCCGCCAGCAGGGGCAGCAGTTCGGCGACGGCGTCATCCTCGCGGCGCAGAGCCTCGGCGGCGGCGTGCTGCAGGGGCGTTGCGATCGAGAAGGTCAGTTGCTGGTGAGCCGCGCGGGCCGCGGTGACGAGTGACGGCGAGCCGATGACCCAGCCGACTTTCCAGCCCGTGAGGCTGAAGGTCTTGCCGATGCTGCTGAGGGTCATCGTGCGATCGGCCATGCCCGGCAGCGAGGCGATGCTGATGTGCCTGGCCCCGCCGAAGACCAGGCGCTCGTAGACCTCATCACTGATGGCGATGACGTCATGCTCCACGCACAGCCGCGCGATCAGGGCCAGCTCGGCGGGGGTGAAGACCTTGCCCGTCGGGTTGTGCGGGGTGTTGAAGAGAATCGCCCGCGGTTTGCGGGCCATGGCGGCGCGCAGTTCGCCTTCGTCCAGCGCCATGTCGATGATCCGACCATTGTGCACCACGGGGCGCAGGGCGATGGGCACGGGCGTCGCGCTCGCCAGCGCCAGGCAGCCGCGATAGGAATCGAAGAACGGTTCGACGATGGCGACTTCGTCTCCTGGGTTGCAGAGGCCAAGCAGGGCCGCGGCGATGGCCTCGGTGCAGCCGCAGGTGATGCAGACTTGCGTGTCAGCATCGCAGGGCAGGCCGGTGTCGCGCGTGTATCGCGCAGCGAGGCGCTGGCGCAGCACGGGCAAGCCAGGCAGAGGTGCGTATTGATTGCTGTGCTGGTCAATCGCGGCCTTCGCGGCGTCCTTGATCCACGATGGCCCGTCAAAGTCAGGGAACCCCTGGCCGAGGTTGACCGCCCCACGCTCAACAGCGAGGCGCGACATCGTCGCAAAGATCGACGTGGCAAACGGACGCAAGCGAGCCGCGGTGTGAGGCATGGACGACGCGGCAGAAGTCTGGCCAGTCATGCGTCGAGGTTAGCCTGACGCCTGCAAGGCCAAGAAGGCGGGAACTCCAGAGGCCCGGAGGACCCGGAGAAGAGAGAGTCAGAAAGAGATTGAACCACAGGGGCACAGAGGCGCAGGGGAAGGTAGGGAAGAGGCAGTTGTGTAGTGCGCGATTCGTGAGTGGTGCGTGTGCAGGGTGACGCAGGTATTGACATGTCCTTTCTCAGCATGCTCTCTTCCCTGCGCCCCTGTGTCCCTGTGGTGAATCTACCTCGGCATCTGCGACTCTCTCCGGGTCCTCCGGGCCTCTGGAGTCCTGCCGGATTTGTCAGCAGCCGCGTGGGCGTACCCTCCGCCATGCCCGGTCCATTTACGCGTCGTTTGATCGATCACCTCAGCCATGAGACGTATGCGCCGTCGACGATCGCGCAGGTGATCGAGCAGCTCAACGTGCCGCCGGAGCAGCAGGATGATCTCAAGACCGATCTGGCCGATCTGGTCGCCCAGAATCGCCTGATCCTGCAGGGGCCCGAGGGGCGGCAACTGGTCATGCTGCCGGCGCTGCCCGATGAGATCACCGGCACATTCAAGAAGCACCCCAAGGGCTTTGGTTTCGTCAAGCCCGAGGGCCGGTTTCGCGAGGGGGATGTGTTCATCCCGCCGGATCGCGTCGCCGATGCGCTCAGCGGCGACACGGTCAAGGTCCGCGTGGTGCGCGGCATGCGCGCCGGGGAGAAGGACACGACCGGCGAGATCGTCGAGGTTGTCAGCCGTAAACGCAAGGCCTTCGCCGGCGAACTGCGCAAGCAGGGCCAGCAGTGGCTGGTCTATCCCGACGGCAAGGAGCTGCGCGACCCGGTCGTCGTCCGCGATCCGCAGGCCAAGAACGCCTATGAGGGTGTGAAGGTCATCGTCGAGATCACGGCGTATCCAGAGGGGGACTTCCTGCCCGAGGGCGTCATCACCAAGGTGCTGGGCGAGGCGGGGCGGCCGGATGTCGAGACGCAGGCGACGATCGAGGCCTTCAACCTGCCTGGCGAGTTTCCGCAGGCGTGCATCGATCAGGCGCGTGACGCCAGCGAGCGGTTTTTCGCCGACATCGAGAAGTGGAAGGCCGGCGCGCTGAAGTTTGAAGGCCGCGAGGACCTGACCAAGGAGTTCATCCTCACCATCGACCCGCCCGACGCCAAGGACTACGACGATGCGATCAGCATCAAGCGGACCGACGACGGCGGGTGGGAGCTGGGCGTGCACATCGCCGACGTGGCCAACTTCATCCCGCCCGGCTCAGCGCTGGACGAGGAAGGCCGCAAGCGCGGCAACAGCGTCTATCTGCCTCGCCTGGTCATCCCGATGCTGCCGGAGGTGCTCAGCAACGGCATCTGCTCGTTGCAGGAAGCGGTGCCGCGGTTCTGCAAGAGCACGTTTCACAAGTACAACAACCGGGGTGAGATCGTCAAGGCCGGCGTGGCGCAGACGCTGATTCAGAGCCGCAAACGCCTGACGTACCTCGAAGCGCAGGCCCTGATCGATGGCGACTTCACCGAGGCACGCAAGCACGCCAAGACCGAGCCGCGCTATACCGACGAACTCGTCGGCCTGCTGCGCGAGATGGACGCGCTGGCCAAGGCGATTCGCCACCGTCGCCGCGCCGCGGGGATGATCCACCTGGAGCTGCCGCAGGTCGTGCTGGTGTATGACGAACTGGGCCGGGTCAAGGATGCCGAGCCGGAGGACAACGCCTTCACGCACACGCTCATCGAGATGTTCATGGTCGAGAGCAACGAGGTGCTGGCGCGGCTGTTTGCCCGGCTGAAAGTCCCGCTGCTGCGGCGCATCCACCCCGAGCCGGTGCCCGGCGATGTTGACAATCTGCGCAACGCCTCGAAGGTGGCGGGGTTTGTCGTGCCGAAGAATCCGACGCGTCAGGACCTGCAGAAACTGCTCGATGGCACGCGCGGCACGCCCGCGGCGCCGGCGGTGCACTTTGCCGTGCTGCGGACGCTGACCAAGGCGGAGTATTCGCCCGCGCTGGTCGGGCACTATGCCCTGGCCAGCGAGGCCTATGCCCACTTCACCAGCCCGATCCGTCGCTACCCGGACTTGACGGTACACCGTGCGCTGGCGGAGTATCTGCGCAACACCGACAACGGCAACAACCCGCCGCGCGATGATGAGGGCATGAAGCGCCTGGGCGAGAAACTCATGCGCAGCCGCAACTGCCCGCCGAGTGAGGACCTCGAAAAGATCGGCAAGGCCTGTAGCGTGACAGAGACCAACGCCTCAGACGCGGAAGACCATCTGCGGTCATTCCTCGTGCTGCAGTTGCTTGAGAACCACATCGGCGAGACCTTCCCCGCGCTGGTCACGGGCGCGACGAACAACGGCGTCTTCGTGCGGCTGGACAAGTTCCTCAACGAAGGGATGGTCAAGACGGCGGACCTGCCCGTGGGCAAGGAAGGCCGCGTCGGTGCCTGGCGCATCGACCAGCGCAGCGGCGCACTGGTGAATATCGCCAGCGGGCGAAGCTTCAAGGCGGGCGACCGCGTGTCGGTGACGATCACGAAAGTCGACCTGGCCCTGCGTCAGTTGGACCTGGTCATCGCCGACAGCGAAGGCCGCGATCGGGCCAAGGCCAAGAAGGCCTACGACAGCAAGGGCCGGGCGATGGGCGTCGACGACGACGGCAGCGTCAAGCCCGGCCTCGGCGGCGGCGCGCTGAACCTGGACTGGGACCAGATCAAGCACGGCAGCAAGAGCGGCGCCCAGGCCAGAAACCAACGCTCCAAAGGCCGCGATCGGGGCAAGACGGATCACCGGCGGGACAAGTGAAGCCACGGGCGATC
>JALOQT010000065.1 GCA_025453375.1 Phycisphaerales bacterium
CTGCAGGTTGAAAAGCTCCGGCGGCCACGCGCCCTGGTCGCGTCGGTAGCTCAACAGCGCGAATTGCAGTTGACGCAGCGTGCCGACCACCGCCGCGGTCTGCGCACGATCGCGATAGTCAAAGTACCGCGGCACCGCGACGGCGGCGAGGACCGCCAGCACGACGATGACGGCGATCAACTCGACAAGGGTAAAACCTCGCCTAGGTGCCTCATGTTTGCAGCACATACGCCGAAGCATGAGAAGGTCATCGGCTGGATGACGGGGGTTCTTGGGTGGACGCGAGTTATCGGAGATGGGTCATCCCACGAAGCGGGCGCGCAGAGGCGAGAGGTGGCGTGGGTCTATTGGGCGATGACGAAGACGACGCAGGGGGTGGCCCCGCCGTTGGAGGTGTACCAGAAACGACCGGTGCCCAAGCCGTTACCGCCGTCGAGGATGGTGTCGGCGATTCGGGCGGCGTCCATCGGGAAGTCTGTCGGGGGGAAGAAGATGTCGATGCGCGGGTTGCTGGTGGCGTTGATGCCGTGATAGTGCATGCCAGTAGAGTGGCCGACTTTGCCCGGGTTGAAGGCATCGTGATCAAGGTATCGCCCAAGAGGTGAAGTGGGGAGGTTCACCCGATTGGCGGAGTTGGGGAACACGCCGTGGTCGCGCTGATAGGAGAAGATCGCATGCTGCACGACACGGCAGGTACGCGCCATCGCCGAGCCCAATGCGCGGTCGCGATAATCAAAGTACCTCGGCACCGCCACCGCGGCCAGGACCGACAGCACCACGATCACGGCGATCAGTTCGATCAACGTGAAGGCCCTGCAGCCTATCCCACGATGTCCAATGAAACGCCTCACCATCTCTTGGGAGAATCGGCCGCGCGGCGCGATGGCTGCAGGTCCGTCGCAGTTATCGCCGGAGAACGGGGGCGTGGCATGTCGGTTGGCTCATCGTGCCCCCATTGACACTGCGGCGAGTTTCTGCGAGGATGGATGACTATGGCCTTGTTCGAGTGGTGGTATGAGATGCCGTGGTGGGTGCGCTATGGGTTGGCCCTGGCGTTGATTCTGCTTTCGACCTTCATTTTGCTCGCTGGGCGGCTGTGGATCTGGGGGTGGGTCGTCGGGTTCATCATGCTCGCGCTGGCTGGGCGATCGCAGGGTGAGAAGAAGGGTTATCGACGCTCTTGAGTGAGCGGGGTGGGGGGCGTGCGCGTCGTGAATCATGGCCCGCAGGAGTAGTACAGCCCGTTGATGTTGCCTGGCGTCCACGTCCATCGCGTGACGCGGCCGGTGGTCAGCACGCCGTCGTCGACCGTCGCGTCGATCTGCGCGAGGACCGAGTCGGCCGGTTGCTGGCCGATGGGCATGCTCATGACCACGGCAAACCATGAGTAGGTCGGCGGGGTGTCGAAGTAGAGCATCGAGTTCCACGGGCCGCGGGCGGGGATGTCCTGCATGTACGCGTCAAAGGCGCTGCGGGTGGTGCGGGGGACGAGGGGCGGATAGGTGTTGGTGTCGCGGAAGTAGGCGACGCCCGCGCGGGACATGACTTTGAGATTCGATGCCGCCCGAGTGATCGAGGCCCGCTGGCTGTAGTCAAAGTACCGCGGCACCGCGACGGCGGCGAGGATCGCCAGCACGACGATGACGGCGATGAGCTCGACGAGCGTGAAGCCGACCGAGATGGATGTGCGTGTGCGGGGCATCGGGCGAGGGGTCAGCGAAGGAAATACTGGTGATGGGGCCCGGCGACGGTGGGGCTGAAGATGTACCACGTCATGGTGCCGGTGTTGCTGACACCGTTGTCCATGATCGAGTCCAGCCGCAGATAGATGGGCATCGGCAGATCGGGGATGTTGACGTAGGTCCGGCCGTTGGCATTGGCGTTGCCGGCCTGGCCGTTCCACATCAGGAAGTTGGCGTAGGTGCCCTCGGGCGGGATGAAGATTCGATCGGGCACGTACGCCGCGAATGGTGTCGAGCGATAGGTGGATTCGTTGAGCGTCACCGTCGAGTTGGAGGTGGCGAAGGGGTGGTCACGCGCGTAGGCCATCACCGCAGACTGCACCGTGCGGAAGTAGCCAGCCAGGGCGCTGGCGCGCGAACGCTCGCTGTAATCGAAATACCTCGGCACCGCCACGGCGGCGAGGATCGCCAGCACGACGATGACGGCGATGAGCTCGACGAGCGTGAAGCCCTGCCGAGGCGGCGCGTGTCGCCACAGGTTGGACCGACCATCACGCATGAACCGGTGATATCGGCTGATCGCGGTTCCACCTGATGGGTGGGTGGGTGGATGAGGGAGTTGCTCCAGAGAAGACGATTCGCCGCGAATCTGCCCGTTCTGCTTGCATGGAAGTCGAAAACCAGTAGACTGGGAGTGGTTTTCTCATGAGAACATTCTGCGGAGTAGGGTATTGGGAGTTGATCGCATCGTGTTTGGGTTGTGAGTGATGCCTGATTCTGCGTTCTGGTTCCCTGTCTGGTTCCCTGTCTGGTTCCCTGTCTGGTTCCCTTTGTGGTCCCTTGTCTGGTCCCTTGTCTGGTGGTCCTTGGTTTGGAGGCTTGAACATGGCACATCGTCTTGGTCGTCTGGCGTCGGGCGTCTCGGCTCGCGCGGTGGTGGGTGGGCTCGCGCTGGCGGCGTTGAGCGGGACGGTGCTCGCCCAGCCCACGCTGGTGCGCTTGGGCATGATCGCGGAGGACATCTCGGCCGATGGCACCAAGGCGCTGGGCTACGTCGTCGATACGGCGGCGGGCGACGGGTATGTGCCGTATGTGTTTACGCGCGGGTCGGGGTCGGTCGCGGTGCCCGGGGGTGTGGTGCCGGGGAACTTGCTGCGTGGCTCGTCGGACCTGACGGTGTTTGCCACGGGCCTGAAGAACACGAGCAACTGGGGGAATCTGAACTGCTTCGCGGGGTACTGCGCGTTTGGCGATTGCGTGCCGGGCACGCCGCTGGCGCCGCCGACGCCTTGCCAGATTCCGGACATCGCGCATCGGTGGACGTCGGCGAGCGGGTGGGTGAACCTGGGCTCGGTGCCGCGGATTGCTGATCCGGTGACGGGCCGCTTCTTCGGCGGGACGCGCTGCGACAACAGCACCAGCTCGCCCAATGACATCTCGGGCAACGGGCAGGTGGTGGTCGGTGGTGCGTGGTCGACGGGGCTCTTGAACTCGTCGGGCGGGCCGAGCTTCGGGCTGTGCGGCGATCTGGTCGCGTTCAAGTTTGACGCGGCGACGGGCGCGCTGACGACGCTGCCTGTGCAGCCCGGCACGACGACCTCGCGGGCTGACTCAGTCAATGGTGATGGCACGGTGATCACGGGGTATGACTTTGGCCAGATTCCCGACGAGTTTGGCCCGTTTGATGGCCGGAGGATCTGCGTGTGGGTCAATGGGACGCAGACGATCATCGACGGGCTGTCCAACTCGTTTGCGACGTACCCGGTCAATGCGGCGGGCACGGTGATTGCTGGCACGCCTTCGGCGGCGTTCAACAACCCGACGTTCGCCGTCAACGACACGGGGCTGGTCAAGTGGACTCGTCAGCCCAACAACACCTGGACGCCGACATATCTGGGCCGCCCGGTCGATCTGCTGGTGGGTGAGGAGGTCCGGCCGCTGTCGCAGTTGCTCGTGACGGCGGTGAGCGACGATGGAAACACGATTGTGGGCCGCGCGCAGTATGGCTTCGATTTCTTTGACCGCGTGACGCGGCCGTTTATCTGGAAGGCGACGGTCAACGGCGGTGTGCCGCTGGACTTTGCGACGTATCTGTCGCAGATCGCCCCGGGCAGCCCGCTGGTGCAGCCGGGGCTGAACTTCATTTCGATCAACGGGATGAGCACCGACGGCAACGCGCTGCTGGTGGCGATCGAGGATGCACGCAACACCTGCCCGGGGCCGACGCAGAGCCTGGCGACGGGCGATCACGGGATTGTGTATCTCAATGGCGCGGGCATCGCGTGCGGCGCGCCGGTGATTGCGGTGCCGCCGCGGGATTCGGTGTCGGAGCAGTACACGCCGTTTGGCGCGGTGCTGAATGTGTCGGTGTCGGGCTCGTTCCCGATGACGTACACGTGGCAGCGCGAGGTGCCGGGCAGCCCGAACACGTGGGTGAACCTGACGGAGGCATGCTCCGGGTTCCCGTTTGGCGGGGACTGGGACTATGAGGGCGTGGACAAGAACCAGTTGCGGATTGGCCAGCAATCCTGCGGGGCCAATCGCGGCGGGCGGTATCGCGTGATTGTCTCCAACGCGTGCGGCAGCGTGACCAGCGCGCCGGCGACGGTGAGCTTCCAGCAGGGCATCACGATCAACCAGCAGCCGGAGAATGTGACGGCGTGCGGCGAGAGCTCGGCGTTCATGTTCGCTGTCGGCGTGGCCAACACGTCGGAGATTCTCTATACATGGGAGGTGGCGACGAGCGCGGCGCCGTCGCTGTTTACGGTGCTGCAGCCTGGAGAGAATGTGCTGTCCGACGGGCGGACGTTGACGGTGTCGGGCGCAACGGATCAGTTTGTGTCGATCACGCCGAGCGATCAGGCGGGGACGAGCACGTACCAGATCCGGTGTGTGATGCTCAGCGCCTGCGGCAATGCGACGACCAACGCGGCGACGCTGACGGTCAACCGCTGCCGGTGCACCCGCTCAGATGTCGCCGGGCCGAATCAGTCCGAAGGGCCGGACCTTGAACTGACGGCTGATGACATCATCGTGTTCCTCGGGTGGTACTTCGCGGGCGACTTCCGCGCGGATGTCGCCGGTGCGAACCAGAGCACGCAGCCGGACTTTGAACTGACGGCTGATGACATCATCGTGTTCCTGGGTCGGTACTTCCAGGGGTGCTGAGCCGCGAGGCGATGGTGCGGGCTGCGGCACGAAGCCGCTAAGTATGACGTGCGAGTGTGCAAAGCCCCTCTCGATGAGAGGGGCTTTTTGTGCGCGGGTGCTGGTGGGTGAAGGCGTCTGGCGTGAGTGAGGGTGTCAGGGGAGGTTGAAGAAGTAGGCGGTGCCACGCATACGGCCGGTGTTGGCGTTGCCATCATCGACGATGCGATCGACATCTAGAAGGAGGGCGAGTTCGTCGGCAGTTGCAGACCTTGTGGCGTTGGGGTTCCCTGGCATGAGGAAGGCGACAGAGAAGAACGGGCCTGCGTTGAGCGTACCGGTGGGCGAGACCAGTGGAGGGCCGTTCCAGTCGTAGATTGTGCTTGGGCCGACGGGCGTCTCGGGGCGGGTGAGCGCCTGGTTGGTGCCCATGTATTGCAGCATCACGGCGGGGAAGGCGTGCCAGCCGTCGGGTGCCCAGGTGCCGGTGTCGCGGAAGTATGACCAGCCGGCGCGCGAGATGACGCGAAAGTCATTGGCGACGGCGCTGACGCGGGCACGGCGCGAATAGTCAAAGTACCTCGGCACCGCGACGGCAGCGAGGATCGCCAGCACGACGATGACGGCGATGAGCTCGACGAGGGTGAAGCCGCGGCGGGGTCGTGATGGAGTTGAACGGCTCATTCGAAGGCCCACACCCACACGCTCGTGCTGAACTGACGGAAGCGGCCGGTGGTGATTGTGCCGTCGTCGACAATGGCATCGACTTGCTGAAACACGGCTGTGGCTTCGAGTGGCGGCGCGAGCGTGTCATCGCGACGGATGTGAACGCTTGGCCCGACTGCGCCGGTTCGTTCATACCACCAGACGCCGCCGAGGGGCGTCGGTCTTGTGTAGACGTCCGGGTCGATGTACGGACGCATGGGTATCGGGATGGAGCGCACGCCGGCGGCGGCGGTCGGGGGCCAGTCGCCCTGATCGCGTCGATAGCTCGTGAACGCGTGAGCGAGGGCGCGAAGCGAACCGGCGGCGGTACTGATACGTGCGCGCTGGCTGTAGTCAAAGTACCTCGGCACCGCGACGGCGGCGAGGATCGCCAGCACGACGATGACGGCGATGAGCTCGACGAGGGTGAAGCCGCGGGATTGGTGATGGCGTGAGGTCATGGAATTTATGGATTGGCGTCGAAGTTGTACCAGTAGAAGTTGGCGTTCGAGATACAACGCCCACTGCCGACGTTGTTGTCATCGATGATCGCATCGACCTGCTGGATCAAAGCGGTCTCGGTGGGTGTGAAGTTGCCGCCGAAGCCGACGCGCAGCCCG
>JALOQT010000066.1 GCA_025453375.1 Phycisphaerales bacterium
ATGTAGTTGGCAAACTGCACCCCGTCGTCAAAGCTCCGCTGCCCCCAATACCCCGTCACGATGTAATCCGCCGTACGCCCCGCCGGCAGAAAGTTCGTCGGCACAAACAGATTCTGGCTCGTGCTCCCGCCGGTCATAAACAGCACGCGATAGTTGCTCGGCACCGACCCCACCTCCCGCACCACCGCCTCGGTCTCCTTGAGCACATCGTCGTAGTACTTCGCCCGGTGGCTGTGCTCCATGATCCCGAAGCCCGTGCCCCCCGCGTCCCAGATGTCCGCCTGAATCTGCCGAATCACCTCCTCCGGCAAGATCGACGGCCCCGCATTGAAGTTGAACACCCGCCCCCCGGCCGTGCGAAACACCGCCGCCCCCATCGCCCGCACCGCACCACTCGCCGTGCCAACCGCCCCCGCGGACGCTGCAGAAGTCATGCTCATACCCACACTTTAGCATCCCACCCCCCAACCGGCCCCCCTAACCGGCCCAAGGCCAATCCACCAAACCACCCGGGCACACACACCACCAAATCCTCTCAATCCTCGCGCTCGCACATCCTCATCATGCCTCTCTCCAGGCCCTCCGGGCCGCAGGAGTTCATGCCTTCTTCAACCGCTTACCCCGCCCCGCACTTGGCCATTGTTCGCCCAGGCCCGCCCGCCTCCAGCCGCCCGCGCGAACCTCGGGTAAACTGCCACCATGTTCAAGTCCATCCTCCGCTGGTTCCGTGGTGACGCTCGCCCCTCTGCCCCCCGCATCGGCCCATCCGGCCCCGCCGGTGCCTTCACCCCTGCCCAGCCCATGCGTGCCCCCGCCGCCGCCGAGCAGGCCGCCCGCGCGATGACCAGCACCATCCCCAACGCCATCGCCAGCACCGTCACCGAGGTCAAGCCCCTCGCCGCAGGCGCGGCCAGCGCCGTGGCCATCGGCGCTGCCGTCTCCAGCGCTCGCGCCGCCGTCGCCTCCGCCTCCACCAGCCAGCCCCCGCGCAATCTCCCGCCCATCCGCGTGCCGGAGCATCACGAAATCGCCCTCCGCGCCCATCAACTCTGGCTCCAGCGTGGCGGCGATTCCCACACCAACTGGATCGACGCCGAACGCCAACTCCTCGCCGAATTCAACCGCCGCTAACGCATCACGCACACACGATGCCAGTCTTGTTCTTCGGCCCCGTGGCGAAATGGCAGACGCAGCGGATTTAAAATCCGCAGCCCTTCACCGGGCGTGCGGGTTCAAGTCCCGCCGGGGCCATTGGCATGATCGACACACACTGTCACCTCACCTTCCCCGAGTTCGTCGATCGCATCGACGCGACGATGTCCGCCGCGCTGGCCGCCGGGGTCGATGGCGTCATTTCCATCAGCACCACCGTGCCCGATGCCCAGCGCCTCACCGCCATCAGCCAGCAGCACCCGCGCGTGTTCGTCTCCGCCGGCGTTCACCCGCTCTACAGCGATGAACTTCCGCCCGGTCAGACGCAGCACGACTGGCCAGCCCTCACCCGCGCCGCCGCCAACCCCAAGTGCGTCGCCTGGGGCGAACTCGGCCTCGACCATCACTACAACGAGCCCGCCCGTGACGTGCAGATCCGCGTGCTCCAGGAGCAACTGGCCACCATCGCCGCCGCCCGCGCCGCAGGCATCGATAAGCCCATCATCCTGCACTGCCGCGAAGCATTCTCCACCCTCATCCCCATCCTCCGCGCTTCCGGTCTGCCCACCGATCGCATGGTCTTCCACTGCTTCACAGGCACCCGCGCCGACATGGCCGCCCTGCTGGCGATCGGCGCCATGGTCAGCTTCACCGGCGCCATCACCTACAAAAAGTCCGACGAGCCCCGCGCCGCCCTGGACCTCTGCCCCATCGATCGCATCATGATCGAGACCGACGCCCCCTTCCTCCCTCCCGAGCCGCACCGCTCCGCCCGCCCCTGCACCCCCGCGATGAGCCGCCTCACCGCCGAATTCGTCGCTGCCCGAAAGGGCCTCCCCTGGCCCGACTACCACGCGCGCCTCAACGCCAACACCCACCGCTTCTTCGGCATCACCTCGTCAACCTAGTCATCCCCCCGCACGTACGCTCTCCCAATGACCGCCCCCACGCTCACCCTCACCCTCGCCGCGTGGTTTCACACGCTTGATCCCATCGTCCTGCAGCTCGGCCCCATCGCCATCCGCTGGTATGGCCTCTCATACGTCCTGGGCTTCATCGTCGCCTACATCATTCTCGTCTGGCTCGCGCGCCGCGCACTGATCGCCATCCCCGCCCATCGCGTCGCCGACGCCATGCTTCTGCTCATCCTGGGCGTCATCGTCGGCGGCCGCGTCGGCTACGCACTCGTCTACGACCGCGCACTCCTCACCGGCTTCTCAGGCTCCTTCCCCTTCTGGGACCTTCTGGCCCTCCACAAAGGCGGCATGTCCAGCCACGGCGGCATGGCCGGCGTCGCACTCGCCTGCTACCTCATCGCCCGCGGCTGGAAAACCGACGACCCCACCGCTCCACATGGCCGCGAAGGCCTCTCCTCACTCCTGGCCGTAGGCGACGCCATGGCCCTCTGCATCCCCTTCGGCATGCTCTTCGGCCGCCTCGCCAACTTCATCAATGGCGAACTCCTCGGCGCCGTCGTCGCCCCCCCCGGCCAGCCCGCACCAGCCTGGGCCGTGAAATACCCGCAGGAACTCCTCGACGGCCGCCACGCCCCCGCCCTCGACGCCGCCCAATCCGCCCAGCTCGACACCCTCATCCGCACCACCGCCAGCCCCGGCGAGTCCAAACTCCAGACCCTCGCCTACATCGTCGACCACGCCGACAAGTTCCGCCCGCAGCTCGAACCTCTCATCTCCGCCCGCCACCCCAGCCAGCTCTATCAGGCTCTGGCCGAAGGTGTCTTCGTCGGCCTGATCATCTGGCTCATCGCCCGCAAGCCCCGCCTCGTCGGCGTCATCAGCGCCTGGTGGCTCATGCTCTACGGCGTCGGCCGCGTCATCACCGAAATCTGGCGCCTCCCCGACGCCCAATTCGCCGACCCACGCCCCCTCGGCCTCGCCCGCGGCCAATGGCTCAGCGTCGCCATGATCGTCATCGGCGCCATCGTCCTCACCTGGGCCATCCGCCGCGGCAAGCAGATCAGTCGTGACGGCAGTGCGAGCGCTGGCAGCAGTGGGGGGCCAACGCCCCTCCGCCACCTCGGCTGGGGCACTCGAACATCCCGGGCCTAACTGACCAGAAACACCAGCACCGCCAGGTCATACGCCGCGTGCGTCCCCACCACGATCCCAAACCCCCGCCACAGATAGATCGCGGCGAAAAACACCCCCGCCATGATGTAAAACAGCACCTCCGACCACCGCACTGCGTCGATCATCAGCGAGATCTCCCCGCGCGTCAGCAGCCCCAGCCAGTCCCCCACGCCGATGCTCCGCCCATCGATCGCCAGCACATCGTGATAGAACGCAAACGCGACCGCCGTGATCGCGATCGACAGCCCCTTGGCCCACAAGTCCTTCAGTTTGAGTCCGTGCGTCAGAATCGTCGACAGCACCAGGTGACACAGCGCTAGCCCCAACAGGCGAAACACCAGTTCCTCATAAATCCCCGCACCGAGCGAAATCGTCGCCCGCGCCGGCCAGGGCATCGACAGCAGCGATGTCGTCCCTCCCGCACCCCCACCTTGCAGCGCCGCCAGCGCTGGCCCCTGCGCATGCGCCATGATCGACGCCAGCACCAGCAGCGGCATCGCCCACGCCGCCGCCTCAAGATACATCCCCACCAGCACCACCGGCCTCACCTGCCACTTGTCCTTCTCCACCACATGCCAGATTAACAGCAGCAGCAGCACCAACACACCCGGCACCAAAAGCCCCACCACCCCCAGATTGTCAAAAAACACCCGCAGCAGGTTCTCCGCACGCACCGTCGTCCGAATCCCCTGATTCAGATCATGCAGATAGAAAATCGACCCCAGCTCAAACAGCACCACCATCGGCAGCAGAAACACCAGCCCATGCAAAGGCCGCGTCGACACCCACCAATAGTCATCGCGCTGTGACGACCGCGAGGCCGTCAGCCTCGCGCGCTTGCGATTCCGAATTCGCTCAACCGTCGCCACGGGCCGATCATTGGTCGCCCGCCCGCTCCAGTCACCCGCCATCGCACGATCCACATGCGAAATGGCCCCGTCAGGATCGTTTCCCGGCGGGGCCAATCAGGAATCATGTCCGTCCGTTCAGCCGCGGGTTGCAGCCGCTCAGACCTTGAACTTGCCCACCAGCATCTTCAGGTTCGTCGCCTGGCGGCTCAGCTGCCCCGCAGCATCCGCCGCCTGCGTCGCCCCCGCCGTGCTCTCGCGGCTCAGCGCGTTGATCTGCTCAATCGCGCTGCTGATCGAGTTGCTCGCACTGGCCTGCTGCTCCGCCGCCGCCGCGATCGACTGCACAACCCCCGACAAGTTCGTGCTCGACCCGACGATCGACTCCAGCGCCTTGCCAGCATCGCTGGCCAGTCGCACGCCGCTGGCAACCTTGTCGTTGCCCGTCTTGATCTGCTCCACCGCCTGGCTCGTGCCGGTCTGAATCTCGCGGATGCTCTTGGCCACCTCTTCAGTCGCCTGCGTCGTCCGCTCCGCCAGTTTCCGAACCTCATCAGCCACCACCGCAAACCCGCGACCATGTTCCCCGGCCCGCGCCGCCTCGATCGCCGCATTCAGCGCCAGCAGGTTCGTCTGATCCGCGATGTCATTGATCACCGCGATGATCTGCCCGATCTGCTCGCTCTTGCCGCCCAATTCGCTGACGCACGCCGCGCTCTGCCGCACGCTCTCAGCAATGGCCTTCATCTCCGACACCGTCTGCATCACCACCTCACCGCCGCTGCTGGCCTGATTGCCCGCCTCAGTGGCCGACTGGCTCGCCGATGCCGACTTCTTGGCCACCTCGCTGACGCTGGCGGACATCTCTTCAACCGCCGCCGACACCTGCTGCGTCTGCTGCTGCTGCTTGTCCAGGCTCGTAGCCATCTCTTCGCTGCTAGCCGCGATTTCCGCCGCCGCCGCCGCCACGTTGTCCGTGTTCCCCGCCACCTGCTTCATCACATCCTGCAGCCGGCCCAGGAACGCATCAAACCAGTGCCCAAGCTGCCCGATCTCATCCTTGCGATTGATGTTCAGCCGCTTGGTCAAGTCGCCCTCGCCCTCGGCCACATCGCGCACCATCGCAATCAGGTTGTTGATCGGCATGGTCAGCAGCGAACGCATCGCCCACACCAGCAGCCCGCACCCCGCCACCACCAGCGGCACCGTGAACATCATCCCGCTCTTGAAAAACGCACCCACACGCGAATCCAACTTCTCCAGTGGCATCGCCACCGTGAACGCACCGTGCATGTCCCCGACCTTCCATCCCTCCATCTTGAACCCCAGCGCGTCAAGCCCATCCTTGTCCGGATCGTTCGGCCCGCCCGGCTCGCCGTGGCACATCATGCACGACGCATCCAGCTTGATCGCCCGCATGAAGTAGTACGTGTTGCTCGCCTCATCCACCTTCTCAAGCGTCTCCCCCTTGCCCGCCTTGAACTGATCAGTCAGTTCACGCAGCATCGTCGCCTGAAACGTCCCCTTCTCCGGCTCGTTCTTCGGGTTGCGCGCCTCATACGCCAGCACGTCAAAGTCCAGATTCTCCTTCTTGGCCGCCTCCTCAGCCGTCTTCCACCCCGCCACCACCGGGATCATCCCAAACAGCTTGCTCGTGCGATAGTCCCCGCCGTTCTTGCGGATCGCCTGCGCCTCGGGCACCAGCGTCGTCAGGTCCGCCGCGCCGATCGAGATCATCTTGGCCTGGTGGTTTTTCGCCTCGTCTGCCGCGCTGGTAAACGCCGCCGCCTTGTCACCCATCATGTCCAGCGCATCCTGGCGATACCCGCGCAGGAACAGGTAGTACGTCACCGACGACACACTCACCAGCACCAGCACCACAATGGCCATCAACTTGGCAGACAGTCCGAGGTTCTTGAACCAGTTCATGTTTGCGTCTCCGAAAAGTCTTCAGTTCCCGTGGGCGGCCGACACACACGCCGGCAAAATGTCGCTGACTCCATCGGCGACGCCCCCAGCCCTATTGAGGACCCTCCACCATTTCGCGCGGGTTTCCCCGCATG
>JALOQT010000067.1 GCA_025453375.1 Phycisphaerales bacterium
CCGCAATGCGCGGCGGGCGCGATCGCTCGGAGGTCTTCGCCGCCGTCACGTCCGCCACGGCAAATCTCGCGCGATCGATGCGACGCCTCCTCGCCTCGCTCACCCCGCCGGTGGGCACTGCGGGCGAACTCGTTTCAGTCCTGGGCATTGATCAGCCTCTGGCGTGTGTGATCATCCGCGTGGCCAATGCAGGCTCGGCGGCTGAGGCGGTGGAGTATCTACCGACGCTGAATCAGGTTCGTCGGGTGATTGATGCCGCCGCTGCCCGCACGTCGGCCAAGAGCCTCGCCGACGAAGCACGCAACGCGTTTGTCGAGTTTGAAACGCTCGCCCTGGACCTCGGCGGCGATCAGCGCGGCTTTGAATCACTCGTCAGCGAGCTCAGCGAGCAAGGCGTCCGGCGCGTCGAGATGCAGCATCGACGCCAGACCTATCGCGGCAATGCTCACCTCTGGGGCGTCAACGCCCGTGCGATGATGATGCTCTGCGTGCTGAATCAATCCACCGTCGGCGGCAAGTTTGACATGGCCGCGGTGCTCGGCCTGGTCGGCGCCGTCGTGCGCCGTCCGTCACGGCCGATCGCCCTCTCCAGCCGCACGCGCGTGCCGGGGCAGGATCGCGGCGCACCAGTCGTCCGCCCGCCCGAGCCCAGCGAGCGCCTGCAACTGCTGACGGAGTTCAGCACGATCGACCCGTCGGCGGTCGTCGATCTGGAAGGCCTCGGCAGCGGGCACGCCGGCGTGCAGGGGATCGAGCTGCAGCACTTCGCCTTCCGCCCGCACGAGGCCGAGACGCTCTATCTGCTGCGTCAGGCGCCGCAGTGCCTGACGATCGCCGATGCGCCGTACTTCAGCATCGCGCCGTTCGTCTCCTGGCCGACGGAACTGATGCACATCGATCTGGCGGTACCAGCGGGCGTCTCGCTGCCGGCCTCGGCGCGGGCGGCGATGTTCTGTAATCGCGATGATCCGCGCGGGGCGCAGACCTTTGAGCAGGTCGACGCTGTGCCGCTGGCTGAGACCGTCGCCGTCGATCTCGACGCATCGGAGATCCGCCCCGCCCAGGAACTGCCCCGCCTGCCGGAGTTGTTCGCCAGCGTGCTGCAAAGCCAGGGCTGGCAGGGCACCCGCTTTGACTTCTACCGCCTGCGTGTCCCCTTCCCGGTGCTGCACTCGGTGCTGCGGATGATGGTCGACAGCCGGGGGTGAGGGGTGGCGTGCCGCGCAGGTCAGCGATGGTGAAGTTCCTGGAGTGGATTCGGGGCCGCTCGAAGGGATGATGACTCGACGCATCATTGCGGCGCGATCATTGCAGTGTCCTCGGGCGTTTGCGACGATACACCTCTCCCGGCGGCGGTCGTGGCTGGGCATCCTCGCAGGGCAGACTCAAGGAACTCTGTATGCAGATCAGTGGCGTGTTCGGTGCGCGAGCACAGTCCTGGGTGGCCGGGCAGTTGGCTTGCGGCGTGGGCGAGCGGGCGGCCACGCTGTCAGTCGTGGCGATCGCGACGCTGGCCATCGCGCGCAGCACAGCCCTCGCCCAGACCTTCCCGTTGCCCCCGGCTCCGGCGGGTGTCGAGGTCACGCGGTCGGAGGGGATTGAGTTTGTGACGATCAACCCGCCCGCGATCGGCACGCGCGGGTACAACCCGATCGCGGGGCCGGGGAGTGACGGGCGGACGAACTTCGGCACTGTCCCCCACACCCAGCCCTACCGCATCGCGCGGACGGAGGTGACGAGTGATACGTGGGTGGATTTCTACAACGCCATAGGCCAGATGCCCTTTTCCGACCCAGCATTTGTGCAGGCCTCGTCGTTCTTTGGCAGTGGCGGAATCATCAGTTGGTCGGGGTTGCAAGACCGGTTCTTCCCCGGCCCGGGTGTCCGTTGGTACCTCCCCAATCCCACGACGGACAGCCGCGTTCCCGTCATGGGCATGAACTGGCGATTTGGTGCGATCTTCTGCAACTGGCTGCACAACGGCCGCACGACCAACCCGCAGCATCTGCTCAGCGGCGCGTATGACGTCAGCACCTTCGGCACCAACCCCGACGGCACATTCACCGATCAACTCACCCGCTCGCCGGGCGCCCGGTTCTGGCTTCCCTCGCTGGACGAATGGCTCACGGCCGCCCACTACGACCCCAATCGCCCTGGGCCAGACGGCACGCCCAACCAAGGCGGGTGGTGGCAGTTTCCGACCAGCAGTGACACGGCACCGGTCCGTGGCCTGCCCGGGACGGTCAATGCGCTCGGGCAGCCGGCGCAGAGCAGCGCAGGGACGTTCATCGTCACGCCCGCGGGCTCCTATCCGCTGGCACAGTCCCCGTGGGGGTTGTTGGATGCGTCGGGCAACGCCGAGGAGTGGCTGGAGTCTGTCGCACTGCCCATAGCAGTGTTCCCTCAAGAGGTTCCCCTCCCGGGCGCACGCGGGCGACTGATTGACGGAGCTTCAATCTCGGGAACATCACTGCTCGGCAATACCGATCCTCTACTGGTGTATATCGGCTCTGCACCGCAGAATTCGACGAGCCTGTTTGGTCTCCGCATTGCCGCGGCCATCCCCGGTCCTTCGACTGCGGCGGTGTTCGCCGCGGGGTTGGCGGGCTTCGCGTGCCGAGCCAGGCGCCGCAGCCTTGATCGCTGAACGGCACACCAAGGCCCCCGCGTGGACGCTCTGCGGCTTCGGCGAGCATCTGGCCGATCGCGCCAACGTTGCTCAGTGACGCCGTCGCCTTATCGCCACGGGAATGTGCCGCATCGTCACCCCGCAGCCCCCGCCACTTCGTCGCTTCGTCGCTTCGTCGCTTCGTCGCTTCGTCGCTTCGCCACTTCGCCACTTCGTCGCTTCGTCGCTTCGTCGCTTCGTCGCTTCGTCGCTTCGTCGCTTGGCTTCCAAACCACGATCCCCAAAAACGAAAAGCAGGGCGCCATCGTTGGACAGCGCCCCGCTGGAGGAGAGAGAGATCAAACCCAGATTACCGAGGTTCACATTCTGAGTTCAAGTCTTGACTGTGAAGTTTGCAGATCAGGTCTCCTCACCTGAATCAGCCCGCATGATGACGACCGAAGGTCACACGCCGTGCGCTGCTTGCAAACCGCTGTCTTGACCTGAACCCTCCTCGGTACCAGGTGGTACACACACTCGCCGGGGCTTCTCGCCCTCGGGATGTACAAATATAGCACAACTCTCGGCACGTGCAAGCGAATTTCGCAGGAATCTTGGAGGTCCACAAGTCGGTCTGAGAATCTTTGCGCTCCACCGCATGGCGACGATCCCTGTTCGCACAATGTGCGGAAGGCGTCTCGCGAGTCAGTGGTTATCGGTCTAATTGATCCTATTGGATACCGATCGCCACCCGGGTGGGTGGCCAATCCGGTCGGCGGCGATTCGGGCGGGGTGGCGGGCCTGGGCGTGGGGCGTGGGCTTCGGCGTGGTTGAATTGTGGATAACCGGCCTAATGACACACCCCCATGCTGCCGCGCTGGTCGCGCGGGGGCATGGGGGTGCAGGGGTGGTAGGAGATTAAGGAAGAGGGGCGAAGTCAGCCGTGGGCTTACTTCTTGTCGCCTTCGGGCTTTTTGCCCTCGGGCTTCTGGCCCTCTCGCTTCTGGCCGTCGGGGTTGCCGCGCTGGCCGCGGCCTTGGCGGTTGCCGCCTTCGCGCATGCGCTCGGCCATGCGCTGCAGGGCCTCGGCACGCTCTTCGGCCGGGAGGGTTGAGAGGCGGCCGAGGATGCGGTCCTGGGCTTCCTTGGGCATCTTGGTCAGGCGGTCCTGGGCTTCCTTGGGCAGGCTGGCGAGGACTTCGGCGCGCTTGGCGTCGTCGAGCTTGGGCGGGGCCTCGCGGTTGCCTTCGCGGGCGGGCTTGGCGCCGTCCTTATTCCCGTCGCCCATGCGCTCGCGCAGCTTCTGGGCCTCGCGCTCCTTGTACTGCTGGTCGCGGCGTTCCAGGGCCTGCTTCTTGAAGGCGTCGACGCGCGTCTGCACGGCGGCTTGCTGCTCGCCGGTCAGCACGGCCCAGATCGCCGTCTTGGCGTCTTCGGCCTTGGGCGCGGCGTCGCGCAGTTCCTTGAGTTTGGCCATCATTTCCTGACGATCCGCATCGCTGAGCGGGGCGGGGCGGTCACCCTGGGGGCGGTCACCTTGCGGGCGCCCCCCCCCCTCGGGCGGGGCCATCATCGGGTCGCCCTCGCCGGCGGGACCGCGATCGCCGCGCGGTGCGCCGGTGCGATCAGTGCGCTGGCGGCGTTCGCCACGCTCGCCGCGGCCGCCGGGGCCCTGGCCGCCGAGGCCGGCTTCCCGCAGCATGCGGGCGGCTTCGGGGTGCTGCTTGGCGAAGGCCTCGACCTTCTCGCGATTCTCGTCCATGAACTTGCGCATCGCATCCATGTGGCCGGTGGAGATCTTCTCGATCTGCTCCTTCTGGGCGTCGCTGGCGCGGAGGTTTTCCGGCGCCTCGGGGCCGGTGGCCTCGCGCAGCATCCGCATGAAGGCGGGCAGCGGCACGTTGACCTCGCGGTTGCGCTGGTTCTGCTCGCCGAAGGACGTCGCGCCATCGGGCGTCGTGCGCGTCGGCACATCCGGGCCCTTGAGCGCATCGCCCGGGTCCGTCGCGGCCAGGGCATGGCCGGCCAAGAGCGTCAGGGCGACGGTGAGCGAAAGGGTGCGGGTGAGCGTCAGTGATGCACGGTTGAGAGACATGGTGGGCTCCTGAAAGTGATGGTGATTGGTTCGTGATCCGTAGCGTTCTGCATCGAGCCAAACGCCGCCGGGGGTGGGATATTGCCCGGAGATTTCTTCTCCACGCAAGCTCGGGCGTTACAGACCGACCCCCGGGGCCGGGGCAGGGGGCGGGCCGCCGCGGGCAGTTGGGGAGCTGTTTGTGCGTGGATGCGTCGGCCCGCGGCGCGAGGAGCGCGCGGGAGGGGTTTCACGCGGCGCGCGTGATCGCCATGCTGACGGTCGAGCGTGATGGCTGCAAGCCGCGAACTTACGCGGCGTGCTTGCCCGGGCCGCGATGCGGATTGGTCGGGCTGGTCGGCCCCGTCTGCGGCGTGATGCGGAAGCGGCGCTCCCACCCCTGCGGGCGGACGTTGCTCGGCGCGTCGGCCTTCTCGCGCCAGTCCTCGGCGTTGCGCAGTTGGATCTCGCTGGGCTGGGTCTTGCGATAGCCCAGCAGGCGGACGACTTCGAGTACGTCAGTCCAGGCGGGATAGGTCTTGTGGTTGCCGCGCTTGAACTCTTCGATCGCCATGACGAAGAGGAATTGCTCGTTGGTCAACTCGCCCTCTTCGGCGCGGCGGGAGAAGTCGCTGAGGCGGCGCCCGGCGCCGCGTGCACGCTCCAGCCCGCTGAGGCCCGCGGCGGCGAGCAGATCGCGCGAGACCTGCTCATGCGAGGCTGCTGAAGCATCGCTGTGCTGGCCAGTGGGGAAGGGCAGATGAGCGTCATCGCTGCCTGCGTCAGTCAGGTCATCATGCTCATCGCGCGGCTCGGGCTGGTTGCCCGGAAGATCGTGCGGAGGCGTGAACTGGTCGCTGGAATGGCTGGACATGGCGGCTCCGACGCTCGAGGCACAGGAAAGAACAGGACGCACCGTCCGTCTGCGTGCACCTTCGCGTCAGCGAGCAACCGGCACTCACCAGGCGGGGTGACGATCAGACGTCGTCGTCTTCGTCATCGTCCGCACCGGGGCCAAACTCCTGCCCGTCTTCATCATCTTCGTATTCGAGGTCGTCGTCGTCGTCAAACTCGGTTTCGTCGTCGAGGTCATCCTCCTCGTCGTCGTCATCCTCGTCATCTTCGTCTTCGTCCTCAAAGACGTCCTCGTCCTCATCATCCTCATCGTCGGCATCATCGTCATCGTCATCGTCGGCGTCGTCATCATCGTCGTCGAGTTTGACATCCTCGTCCTCGTCGTCGAGCTCCTCTTCCTCCTCGATGGGCGCATCGTCGCCCTCGTCGTCCTTGGAGGGCTTCTTGGCCCCGACCGGGCGAGCCAGCGGGTGGCCCAGCGGGTGACCCAGCGACAGGCCGTCGACATCCGCCGCCCAGGCCACGGCCTCGGCGGGCATGGCGGCAGCGTCCGAAGCGCTCTGGGCGCTGGAGATCGGGCGAGAAGTTCCGGCCTGGTGCATCAGCATGACGGGGACGCACGCAGTCAACCAGCAATTCTTCGGCTTTGCTGGTTCGTTGCGCGGCGTGCGACGGTTCGCCTGTGCCGCCAACTTCCCGCGTCAATCGGTCCGCGCACGGGGCAGACTTTCATCGATGCCCGCAAATCCGCACGACCGGGGAAAACCCTTGATGGTCACACCCTCGGGTGTTCGCAGGGCGGCAGTGGTGGGGGGCCTGGGTGGGCGTGGGCCCGCAGGACGGGGTATCCTGCCCACTCCGCCGGTTGACCTATGGCCGCACCATCGATCTACGAGTTTGATGCCGAGTCGCAGATGCCCGCGCGGTTTCAGCCGCTGGCGATGGTGCTGGCGTGGGTGTTTCCCGGCCTTGGGCATTGGTATCTGGGGATGCGTCAGCGTGCGTGGCGGATCGCGCTGGGGGTGCTGGGGCTGATTGCCGTCGGCGTGCTGGTGGCCGGGATTGATGCGGTCGATGGCGGGCAGTTGTACATGCCGCGGGAAACGCGCGATGGCAAGCCGGTCATCACCACCTCGGACCGAGAAGTCGCTCAGGTCGTCGGCATGCTCTTCGCTGGGCCGGTGGTGATTGCGATCGATCAGGTGCATCAGCGCCGCTTCAAGGTGCTGGAAGATGGCTTTGCAGGCCCGGGGCGGAATGTGCCGGTGATCATCCGGCGCAACGCCCACCCGTGGGAGATTCGCGACCCGGCGACGGGCAAGCCCATCGCCGTGCGCGATGGCGACGGCTCGCCGATGAACTTCGTCGACCCCTCGACGCGCCAGACCCGGCTGAGCACCCCGGCGGATCGCCCGCCCAACATCCCGGCGCTGGCCCGCATCCGCGAGATCGGCGGGCTGTTTGCGTGTCTGGCGGGGATGCTGAACCTCATTGCGATGGTGGACGCGGCGTTTGCCCGCCGGCGCACGGTCGATCCGGATCATCCGGCGATCCGCGCGGCGTTGCGAGCACGCGAGCAGACCTCCGGCGGAGGTGCGGCGTGAACCCGACCACACCGTCAGGCAACCCCAGCCAGAGCGTGGATTTTGCCCATCGCTGGTTCATCGATGC
Organism: Phycisphaerales bacterium; assembly: GCA_025453375.1. Lineage (GTDB taxonomy): Bacteria > Planctomycetota > Phycisphaerae > Phycisphaerales > UBA1924 > JAJTGZ01. The sequence goes on from JALOQT010000067.1 coordinate 7,209, forward strand.
GATGTCGATTCACGATCAGTGGTGGCTGCTGATCATCCCGATGGCGCTGCTGATCGCCGTCGCGTACAAAGCCGTGCGGCTGAAGAACCTCGACCGCTACTGGCGCGAAGTGGGGCTGATGACGGTGCAAATCCTGCTGGGCATGGCCGCGCTGGCCGGGGCGCTGTGGCTGCTGGCGGAGGTGTATGTCAAGCAGTGGATGAATGGGTGAGGGAAGAAGGCATCAGGGATTGGCCATCAGGCATCAGTGAAGAAGGAAGCGTCGCGCAGCGATACCTTCCCTCGATCCCTTATCCCTCGATCCCTTGATCTCCGATCCCACTCTTGCCCACCTTCATCACTTCTTCCATCACCACTGTGGCAAAGGCGCCGGCGGGCAGGTCGAAGGCGACGCGGACGAATGTGCCGTGCTCGTCGCCCCCGGCTTCGAGATCGACGTGCGTGATGGGCACGCGGAGGCTGCGTCGTGTGCCTGGGATGTCGGCGTCAGTCAGCGGGCCATCGAGCTGTTCGGGCGTGAGGCCAAACGCGGCTAATGCGGCCAATTCGGCGTGATCGACCTGGCCACCGGCGCGGGCCATGCGCGGGCCCCACATCGGGCCGCTCGGGCTGATCTCGCCCTTGGCCAGGCGCTGGGCCAGCGTTACATCAGCCGCGTCTTCGACGCTGAATACCGCCCCGCCTTCGTGCTTGAAGGCCAGATCGCCGGGCAACAGGCGGTCAAAGGTGCCGGCCTCCAAGCGCTCATCGAGCACGCGGTTGAAGACCGCCGACTGCAGGGCGCTGAAGTAAAACCCGCGGGCCAGCGGCTCGATCGCCTTGCACGCTTCCAGCGGCCCGGCGCCGCGGATGAGGGCCCGCAGCAGGCGCTGCTCGGTGTGCAGCGTGCGATGCGTGTGTCGCAGGGCCTCGGGCAAGTCGCCGCGGGCATAGGCCTCGCGGGCCAAGGTGTTTTCTTCGCCCAGGCAGGCGTGCGGGCTGGGGCCGAGGATCAGGTCCAGCGCTTCTCGCCACTGGCCCAGCACCAGCGCACGGCCGACGAGGTGGTTATCTTCCAGCAGGCCGAATCGCTGCTCGCCCGTGCGGTTCGGCACGCCTCTGGCTTCGAGGCGCTGCAGCGTCTTCTGCGCATCAAAGACTGACCGCAGCGTGACGTTGCGAACCCGGATCGAGAACCGATTGCCCAGCAGATGCCCACGCCGCAGTTTGTTGCTGTGCAGGTCCGACCAGAGTACGACGATCCGCTCATCGGTGATCATCGGGAAGTCCTCGGGCGTCTTGCCCGGGGCGTGAATCGAGATCACCTGGCGCGTGATCGCGTGGCGGTCCTTCAGCCCGGCGTAGCCAATCGCCGACTCGCGCACGCCAAAGTGCTTGGCCAGGATCTTGACCAGTTGCTGCGTGCTCAGCCCGCGCTTCTGCACGAAGATGTAGATGTGCTCACCACTGCCGCAGGGTTGATACGCCGGGATTTCCTCGACGAGGAAGTCATCATCGCGCTGTTTGATCACCCCGCCGATGCCCGGCACATCGGCCGTGAGGTATCGCGTCGGCCGCACGTGCGGCGACGAATCCAAGCCTCGCGAATCACGAGCCGCCGCACCCACATCGCCAGATGACGTCATGAAACACTGTAGTCGAGCGGACTTTGGCCCAACCGGATTGGCTTCGCTTCGGCCACGTCGGGCACGCCACGCGTCAGCTCTTGGCCGCCCGTGGCGGCTCATAGTTCACTGGCCCGACCCAGCGGACGTACTGCTCTTCGAGGTGCTTGGCGATCGCGCCGGCCTTGATCGGCACCGCCGGGCCGCCGCTGGGCTGCGGGGCGAACAGGTCGATCGGCTCCATAAACTCAATGACGCTGCGGCTTGGGCGGATCAAGCTGCTGTACGCGTGTTCGCACACCGGCGCCTCGCGCAGCACCGCCGGCAGCACGATCGCGCGGCTCTTGGCGATCAGCAAGCCGACGCCCGGGGCAAACGGATAAATCTGCCCGCGATGGCGACACAGCCGCCCTTCCGGGAAGATGCCCAGGATCGCGCCGGATTGCACATGGCGCAGCGCCTCGCGCAGGCCGGCCAGGTCCCGATTGGCCGGCGGCGCGGGCGGGGCGACGGCACC
>JALOQT010000068.1 GCA_025453375.1 Phycisphaerales bacterium
CGGCGGGGCCAACGCCTGTTACAGCAGCTGCCAGGACTGCCACATGCCCGACCTGCCGGCGACGGGCTGCATCCCGGCGTTCAACCGTCCGATTCGAACGGACTATCCGCAGCACAACTGGCAGGGCGGCAACACCTGGGCGCTCAAGGCCGTCGGCGATCTGTTCAACCCGCTGGACTCGAACCTGAGCCTGTCGTTCGGCGATGAAACGCTGGATGTGGCCGGCATCGATGAATCGATCGAGCGCAACAAAGAGATGCTCCGGCGCGCCAGCGATCTGGAGGTGACGGTGCTCGGTTCGCGCCTCAAGACGCGGATCATCAACGAGTCCGGCCATCGCCTGCCCGGCGGGTTCAGCGAGGGCACGCAGATGTGGATCAACGTGAAGTTCTTCAACGCGTCCAACACGCTGATTGCTGAGCGCGGGGCCTATGACTCGCAGACGGCGGTGCTGACGCCGGATACGAAGGTCTATGAGGCCAAGCACGGGCTTGACGCGGCGATCGCGCTGGTGGCGAACCTGCCGGTGGGACCGAGCTTCCACCTGGACTTGAACAACAAGATCTACTTTGACAATCGCATCCCGCCGCGCGGGTTCAACAACGCGAACTTCGCCAGCGTGCAAGCCGCGCCGGTGGGATACACGTATGCCGATGGCCAGCACTGGGATGACACGCTCTTTGACATCCCGGCGGGCACGGCCCGGGCTGAGGTGCGGGTCTTCTATCAGACGACCAACAAGGAATACATCGAGTTCCTGCGTGACAACGCTGACAAGCCGGCGAACAACACGACGTACATCAAGCCCCCGCCCGGCAGCACTGCGACGACGCTCGGCCATGTGGTTTACGAGCAGTGGGTCAAGTGGGGCCGGTCAACGCCGGTGCAGATGGACCTGGCCAACCTGCCGGCGCGTCGCTGCCCGGCGGATGTGGCGGGTTCCAATCAGTCCCTCGGGGCCGATGGGCAATTGACGGCGGATGACATCATCGTCTTCCTTGGGTGGTACTTCAGCAACAACATGCTGGCGGACCTCTCCGGGCCGAATCAGTCGCCGCCGATCGATGGCGTGCTCACGGCCGATGACATCATCGTGTTCCTCAACGGCTACTTCGCCGGGTGCCCGTAAGCGGGCCGGGCGTTGGTGACGGTTGCGGATGATGGCGGTGGTGGATCACGCTCGTGCCGTGTGTGGCGATGGGGCTGGTATCGTGGCGCGTATGGTCGCGCTCTCCCTGGCCGTGCGATCTGGCGGCGACCGTCAGACGATGGCGTCGACGCTCAAGCCGCTCCGCGGAGATTGGCTGATCGGCAGAGACGCGCCGGGCTCGGAGCGCGGTGGCTACCCACAGTTGCATGACGCGTGTTGGGTGGTTCAGCGCTGCTCGATGAGCACCGAGACGCCGATGCGTGGGCCCCAGTTTGACGGGGCGCTGGTCCACCAGAGGATGCTTTCGGCGTCGCCAATCGGCTGCGGCGGCGTGGCGACGGGCAGCTCGATGAACTCAGCCTTGAAGGCGGTGCCGGACAGCTCGCGACGCAGCGCGTCGAGCGCCTCAGCCGTGGCTTCGATCGAGATGTTGAACCCGACAGGGTCCAGCCGCGGCGGCAGGATGCCCACCGGCGCGACAGGGGCGGGCTGCGATGCAGCGCTCGCTGCCGCAGGCACTTTATCCGAGGCGATGATGAACTCGGGGGCGACAAAGCGGCGCAGGTGGGCCTCAGTCAGCCCGGTGGAGGCGACGGCGTACGTCGCCAGCGTGAGCCGCTGGACGGCGATGTTGGCCAGGCGCTTGGCGGCCAGATTGTCAAGACGTGCGACGGCCTGATCGGTGTTGCGCGTCCGCACGCGGACGAGCAGCCGGCCTTCCTGCGCGAGCGCCAACGCCGTCGGGACCGAGAGGCTGGGTGGGGCAGGGTCATTCGCGTCGGCTGCCGCGATCTGCGTCGGCGATGGATCGGTCGAAACGGTGGGGCTGCCCGACGGCTCGGTGCCCTGCGCAAGCGCGGGCTGCGGCGAGGGTGAGTCGAGATCGTTGAGGTCGATCTTCGGCCGATTGAGCGGATCGTTATGGACGATCGACGGCGCGGGCTTCTTGAAACTGGTGATGAACGCCGCGCCAAGACCGACGCCGACGGCGATCGACGCCGCGGCGGCGGTGAACTTGAACCACGGACGGGCCGCCAGCGGCACCGGGCGCGGGCCGAAGGTGGAAATCGGGATGGTGTCGACCGTCGCGTCGCGCTCCTGCGTCGCCAGGCCGAGCAGCAAGTCACGCTCGGTCTGCGTCTGCAACGCGGCTTCAACGCGCGAGGCCAGATCCTGAGGAGCGCGGACGAACGTCAGGGACGACAGCTCCTCGCGATCGCTCCGCATCGCCAGCAGCAGCGAGGCCAGCGCAGGGTTGGAGGCCATGGCCGCATTGGCCGCAGCCGTGCGGTCCGCCGACAGCGGCGTGCCCTCGACCAGTGCCAGCAGTTCAGCCTCGCTGAGGGGCTGAGCGTGTGCATCGGAATGGCGAGGGGCGTTGGACACGGGGGGCGGGTGGGGCGGAGGCGGGAGGCGTTGGAAAAGTCAGCTACGGGCGTTGGTCGGACTGCTCGGGCGGGCGTGTGAGCCGTTCATAGGCTTCACGCAGGGCGGCGCGGGCTCGGAAAAGCCGGCTCTTGACAGTGCCGACGGGCACATTCAAGACGCTGGCGATCTGCTCATACTCCAGGCCGCGCACGTCGCGGAGGATGAGCAAGGCTCGGGTTTCACCTTCCAGGGTTGAGAGCGCCTGGGCGATTTGGCCGCGAACCTCGTCCTCTTGGACGCGTGAGGGAGGCGTTTGTTCCCGATCGGCCAGGAGGGCGGCGAAGGTGCCCGCGCCGGCGTCGTCAGGGGATTGGTTGGGTCCGCCGACCGGTGCGTCCAGCGAGGCATGGCGGCGGTGACGCTGGGCCCGCTGCCAGGAGAGGCAGACGTTCATCGTCACGCGGATCATCCAGGTCGTCAGTTTGGCGTCGCCGGCGAAGGAAGGCAGGCCCTGGATGATCTTGACGAAGGCGTCTTGCGTCAGGTCGGCGGCGATTTCTCGGGCCTTGGGGCCGGTGCCGACCATGCGGTAGCAGACGCCGAAGAGGCGATCCTGATGGCGACGGATGAGCGATTGCCACGCCGCGGAGACCCCGGGGCCACCGGCGCGGATGGCTTCGACGATCTGCAGATCGACGTGATCGTCGGCCGACTGCTCCGGCGCGGGCACGCGGACGGGCTCCCCTGTATTCGGCCACGGTGGGGTGGGCGTCGTGGGCGTCGTGGGCGTCGTGGGGTCGTCGGGTTGGGGTGGGTGCGACGCGAGCATGAAGGTGGTGCGACATCACCGCCGCACGAGACACTGCGGGCAGTGTATCGGTTCGACGGCGGTTGGTTCACGCAGAAGAGGTTTGGGCGTGGTCAGGGCGCGACGGCTGGCTCAGCGGGCCGCGGCCGTCAGCGGGCGCGGGGCGGCGGTGGCCGGGGTGGTCAGCGTCGGCCACGTGGCGATGGCCTTCTGCAACGCCGCGATGGTGCTGGGGCTGGCTTCGGTCATCGGCAGGCGGGTGGAGCCGCCATCGCGCCCGAGGAGTTTCATCGCGGCCTTGATGGGGATCGGGTTGGTCTCGACGAACAAGGCCTTGATCAGGCCCAGCATCGAGCGGTGGATCTCCAGCGCGCGGCTCCAGTTGCCCGCGTTGCACGCGCGGCAGAGGTCGCCCGTCTCGCGCGGCAGGAGGTTGCTGATGACGCTGACAACGCCGACGCCGCCGAGTGAGGCGAAGGGGAGCGTCAGGGCATCATCGCCGCTGAGCAGTGCCAGGCCCGGGCAGCGCGCTGCGATCTCGCCGGCTGAGTCGCACGAGCCAGTGGCCTCCTTGATGGCCTTGATGTTCGGGTGACGGGCGAGGCGTTCGACAGTCTCGGGCTGCAGCAGCGCGCCAGTGCGGCCGGGGATGTTGTAGAGGATCGTCGGGATCGCGGCGCTGTCAGCCTGGGCCATGAAGTGGCGGTAGAGGCCTTCCTGCACTGGCTTGTTGTAATACGGATTGACGCTGAGGGTCGCATCAGCGCCAAGACGGGCAGCCTCGACTTGCAGTTCGACGGCGTGGGCCGTGTTGTTGCTGCCTGTGCCGGCGACGGCGAGGATGCCCGCATCATGGGCGAAGGTGACGCCGCGCTGGATCAGTTCGTGCCACTCGGCGCTGGAAAGCGTCGGACTTTCGCCCGTGGTGCCCGCGAGAACGACGCCGGTGATCTGACCGGCGGCCTGGAACTGGATCTGCTCGCGCAGGCGACCAAAGTCGATCGCCTTGCCGCCTTCGGTGAAGGGTGTGATGATGGCGGTGAAGGCGTTGCGGAACTGCACGGGCGGCTGAGCGATGGTCATGGCGGAGGGTATCGGCCGCTCGGGCTGACTGCCAGCATTCATGCCAAACCGGTTGTCGGGATGGCTGGAAAGGTCAGGCCGTCGCCGGGCCAGGTGGGCAGGTGGGTGTCGAGGATCGCGCCGGCCAGGCCGGCGATCATCGCGGCGTTGTCGACGCAGAGGCTCATGGCCGGGAGGCGTAGGGCGATGTTTCGTGCGGTGGCCAGGTCGGTCAGTTCGCGGCGGAGGCGTGAGTTGGCGCTGACGCCGCCGCCGACGAGGATGGCGCGATATGGGCCGTGGCGGTCGAGCACGCGGGCGAGTTTGAGGGTGATGGCTTTGCAGGCGGCGCGCTGAAAACTCGCGGCCAGGTCGGCGGGGGCGGGCGGCGTATGGGGCGGGCGAAGGTCGGTGCGGGCGTGCGGCACGCCGCGGAGGGCGTAGAGCGCGGCGGTCTTGAGCCCGCTGAAGGAGAAGTCCAGCGAGTCGGGGCTGAGGCGCGAGATGGGAAAGTCCACGGCCAGGTCGTTGCCTGGCTGGCCATCAGGGCCGCCCTGGGCGGCGAGTTTGTCGACCAGCGGGCCGCCTGGGAAGCCGAGGTTAAGCATGTTGGCGACTTTGTCATAGGCTTCGCCGATGGCGTCGTCGATGGTGCCGCCGAGGCGATGCAGACGCGTGGGGCTTTGCATGTGATACATCGACGTGTGCCCGCCGCTGACGACGAGGCCGACGGCGGGGAAGAGCGAGGCGAGGTTGTCGGCTTGGGTGGAGGCGGAGTCGCTGGTGGTGCGCATCAGGCCGGCGAACAGATGGGCCTGGACATGATCGACCGCGACGCACGGCACGCCGAGGCTCCAGGCCAGAGCCTTGGCCGCCGAGACACCCACCAGCAGCGAGCCGATGAGGCCCGGGCGGTTGCCGACGGCGATGGCGTGCAGGTCCGTCAGTGCGATGCCCGCATCGGCCACGGCCTGGCGGATGATCGGCGTGATGCGTTCGGCGTGGGCTCGGCTGGCGATCTCGGGGACGACGCCGCGATACTCCGCGTGCAGATCGTGCTGGCTGGCGATGACGTTAGATCGCACGGTGCGGCCATGGACGACGCTGGCACCGGTCTCGTCGCAACTGGTCTCCAGTGCGAGGATGAGGCGGTCGGACGGGATGGCTGGGGTGGCGTGGGCGGGCACTGGCGGAAGTATTGTGGGCCCGATGCGGCTGAGCGTGGGCATCGGGCGGGCTGGGCGTCGCTATCCTCGGCCATGACGCCGTTTGCTGATGCGCTGGCGATGGAAGCCGTCGGGCCGATCCGGTCGGGGATGCTCGTCGGGCTGGGGACTGGGCGTGCGGCGTCGCGCGGGATCAACGCGCTGGCGTGGCGGGTGAACACCGAGCGGCTGAAGGTGACATGCGTCGCGACGAGCCGCGCCAGTGAGGAACTGGCGACGCAGCTTGGCCTGCGACTGGTGGACCCGAGCAGTGTGGCGAGCGTGGACTATCTCTTTGATGGCGCCGATGAGGTCGATCCGGCGCGCCGGATGATCAAAGGTGGCGGCGGCGCGATGACGCGCGAGCGGATCGTGGCGCAGATGTGCACCGGGCCGCGGGTGTATCTGATTGACGAGAAGAAACTGTCAGCCCGGCTGGGCGCACGGGCGAAACTGCCGATCGAAGTG
>JALOQT010000069.1 GCA_025453375.1 Phycisphaerales bacterium
GCCTTCCGCTCTCCCTGCAGGACGCCATGTGGCTGCACGCCCAGACGCCCGCCGCCCTGCCAGAGGTCGGCCACAGCGGCTTGATCGGCCTGGTCTGCGTCGCGACGGAGATCGTCCATCGCCTGCACATCGGCCAGTGCACCGGCGCGATCGACCCGCGTCCGGCCACGCTCTGGCGTGAGAGGCTCGCCCTGAATCCCGCACAGTGCGCCGAAGTCGAATCGCGCGTGCACGAGCAGGTCAGCGAGCGATGCCGCGTGCTGGGCATCGGCGAAGTCACCGGCCAGCAGTTGATGATCGAGAGCCTCACCGCGGCTAACCGTCGCCTCGCTGCGCTGGAGGGCACGACGCGCAGCGCCGCCCGCACCGCTGGTGAGCAGCAGCGTGTCCTCGCGTCGATCGGCACCTTTGCCGCAGGCGAGCGACCGGGCGGCACCGTCGTTGATGCGCTGGCTCGCGTCGCCGAAGGCTGGCGCGCCGTCACCGGCCGCGCCCCCGCGGCGATCATCTGCCAGGCCCGCCACAGCGCCGGCATGACGGCCGACCACGCCGGCCCGGGCGAAGACTGGCGCGTCGTTCGCTTCGATGAATCCGGCTCGCTGGTCGATGTCCGCATCGCCCCCGCGCTGCTCGGCGTCGATGGCCACGCGATGGACCTCGGCCACCTCGCCGGCAGCGAAGCACTCGCCGACGCCGCGCGGCTCCTGCGCTGGGTGCAGGAGCACATCGATCGACCGGACGGCCCGTCACCTCACAGCACCCACGCCGCGCACCACGCGCACGGCTCACCGCAGCACGGCTTTGGCGAGCGTCACGCCGTTCACCCGCTCATCTCCGCCCTCGGCCCGTCCGCCGCCGTCGTCTATGACCCGACCCGCCCGCTGCCAAGCACCTCCGCGATGCACACGCTCGGCGCCTTCTGGGCCTGGGCGATCGGCGCGGCAGTGCAGGGTGAAGGCGTCCGCCGCCTCGGTGAACGCCTCGCCTCCAGCGCACGCGAGCTGGCCGAGGCGCAGGAACTCCTGGCCGAACACCAGAGCATGGCCCGCCTCGGCGAGTTCACCAACGGCGCCGCGCACGAACTCAACAACCCGCTGACGGTCATCAGCGGCCGCGCGCAGGTCATCGCCGAGCGCCTCAAGGGCCAGAAGGGCGAGGACGACGCCCGCGCGATCGTCCGCGCGGCTGAGTCCATGACCGACCTCATCACCCAACTGCACATGGTCAGTCGCCCGCCCAGCGTGCGGCCTGAACTCGTCTCGCTGGAAACCTGGGCCCAGCAGAGCGTCAGCGACGCGCGCAGGCGCTGCGGGCTTTCGCTGCCGGTCGAAGTCACCATCGCCGGCGACGCGACGGCGACGATCGACGCCATCGGCGCGGGCAAGGCGCTGATGGAAGTGGTCATCAACGCCCTGCAAGCCACGCCGCGCAGTTGCGTCCGCGTTCGCATCGAGCCGGGGCCGACGGTGCCAGCGGTTGCGACCTCCAGTGCCGGTGCGTCAGCCTCCGCCAGCACCGGCGCGTCGAGCAGCACTTCGACGATCCTCATCGAAGTCATCGACGATGGCATCGGCATGAGCGAGCACACACGCCGCCACGCCTTCGACCCCTTCTTCTCCGACATGCCCGCCAGCCGCCGCCCAGGCCTCGGCCTCCCGCTGGTCAAACGCCTCATTGAAGCCCAGGGCGGCACCGTCGAGCTCGGCAGCAGCCCAGGCAAAGGCACCACCGTCCGCATGACGATCCCCGTCACGAAAGCCGCCGACACCCGCACCGACCGCCGCGCGGCGTAAGCATCCGCGCGCAGTGTGACACACCGTTTCCCGCCAAGAAAGCCCTTCTCCTGCCCCGCGGGAAAAGGTGCCAAGGTCCGCTCGGGGGGGCAGCGGACCGTCGGCGGATGAGGGTGCATCTCGCGCGGATATCGATAGTGTCTTTGCACACTTCAACAGCGCTCCGCAACCCTGTCAACACGCCAGGCATCGTCCCAACGCACTGCGAGCGCCGCTGGCAACCAACACGCGCTCCCTGCCTCCGCCCCCCGCGCTGCCCTTCGGACACCCCAAACCCAATCCACCCCACCAACGTACCGTCAGGTGATGTCATCCGCGCCCGCGATCAATCCGGCCGCAGAGGCCAGCACACTGCGCGATGCCCTGAGTAGCGCACACGTGCTGCAGTCAGCAAGCAGCCCCGCGCCTCGCACGCTGCTGGCACTCTCGCAGCAGCAGCCAGTCCTGCTCGTCCTGCTCCGTCACATGGGGTGCACCTTCTGCCGCGAGGCCATGGCCGATGTCGCCGCCCAGCGCAGCGCGATCGAAGCCCGCGGCGTCGCGATCGTCCTCGTGCACATGTCACCGCCCGACTACGCCCAGCGCACGTTCGCGACGTATCCCGGCCTGGCCGACATCGCTCATGTCAGTGATCCGGGCAAGCGCCTCTACGCCGCGCTGGAACTCCGCCGCGGCACCTTCACCCAGCTCTTCGGCTGGCGCTCCTGGTGGCGCGGCTTCCGCGCCGGGCTCATCGATGGCCACCTCGTCGGCAAACTCGTCGGCGACGGCTTCCAAATGCCCGGCGCCTTTCTGCTCCGTCACGGCCAAGTCCTCCACGCCTACCGCCACGCCCACGCCTCCGACCGGCCCGACTACTGCCAACTCGCCACCGAGGCGTGACGGCAATCCACCACCGTCCCGCCCCTACGCTCCCCCATGGCGGCGGCCACATCAACCTCCACCTCTGCGACCAACGCCGCCACCTCCGGGCGCGTGCTGCGTCGTCGCACGCTGATCGGGTTGGTCGTCAGTCTTGCGCTGGCGGCGGGCAAACTCGTCGCCGGGTTGCTGGGCCACTCCAGCGCCCTCGTGGCCGACGCGGTCGAGTCCGCGGCCGATGCCTGCGGCTCGCTGATCGTCTGGCAGGCCCTGCGCGTCGCCGCCAAGCCGCCCGATGCCAACCACCCGTACGGCTATGGCAAGGCCGAGCACGTCGCCGCCCTCGTCGTCGGCCTGCTGCTGATCCTGGCCGCGGGTCTGATCGTCATCGAAGCCGCCCGGATGTTGTTTATCACCCACGAGGCGCCAAAGGCCTGGACACTCTGGGTCCTGCTGGGCGTCATCCTGACCAAGGAGACCCTCTTCCGCTGGCTCCTCGGCGCGGCGGACCGGCACCGATCAGACTCCGTCCGGGCCGACGCCTGGCATCACCGCGCCGATGCGATCACGTCCGCCGCCGCCCTGCTGGGCGTGACGATCGCGATCTGGGGCCCGCGCTGGTTTGCGATGCCCAAGCTGGTCTACGCCGACGAAGTCGCCGCCCTCTTCGCCAGCGGCATCATCGTATTGACTGCGTTATCGGTCCTTCGCCCCGCCCTGCGTCACCTGCTCGACGCCGCCCCGCACGACACGCTCGACCAGGTCCGGCGGATCGCCCAAGCCGTGCCAGGCGTCCGGCTGGTGGAGAAAGTCACCGGCCGACAAGCCGGCCCCGGCTGCCTGGTGGACATGCACCTGCACGTCGACCCGGCGATGTCGGTGCACGACGCCCACGCCCTGGCCGGGCGGGTCAAGGCGGAAATCCGGGCCGGGTTGCCGGAGGTGTCGCACGTCTTGATCCACATCGAGCCGGCAGAAGATGATTCGAACAAAGAATAAACAAATTGATTTGGCGAGGGGGATAATCATCTTACAGTATTGATGTCGTATCGACTTTGACCTGTTTTTCAAGGGTTTTGGGAAACCCCTGTGCTACATTGCTCGGATCGTCCGTCGGTGAGCCTGCGTCTCACCGGACAGCCATGCGCGCAGATCGCGCCCCGCCGCCGGGGTGTGCGGAGCCCGCCTGTGCTGGGCCGTCTGCAGGTTGGCGGCAGGTTGGCGGCAGGTTGGTGGCAGGATGGCGGCAGGTTGATTCGGCGGTACGTAGCGACCAGTTCTCGTGCGGATCAGATTCCCTTCGGCCCCCTTGGGCCTATCCACCTCAGAGGCACAGCAGGACATGAGCGCACTTCCTGGCATGACGAGCATTGACCTCTCCGAGACCAAGGGCCGGAAGTTTGGCCGCGTGCTGGCCAAGCTGGGCAAGACCACGCGCGAGCGCGTGCACGAGGCCCTGGCGATTCAGAAGACCCGGAAGGTGCCCATCGGGCAGTTACTCGTCGAGCTGGGGTACATCACGCCCAAGGACGTGCAGGAGGCGCTGGCCGCCCTGTCGGGCCTGGGGTTCATGGATCTGACGGGCTTTGAGCCGCCGATGGAGGCGCTGGAGGCGCTGCCGTCCGAGAGCGTCCAGGCATATCAGGTCGTGCCCGTTGCGTACAACCCGACGAGCAAGCGTCTGCGGATCGCGATGAAGAGCGTGGACAACTTCCGCGCGGTGGACGACCTGAAACTCCTGATGGGGTTCAACGTCGAGGCTGTCGTCGCCGAGCCGGCGCAGGTTGATGCGCTGATCAAGAAGCACTTCAGCAAGACCGAGAGCGTCGCCGACGTCGTCAGCGACCTGGGCAAGGACGAAAAGCTCGCCAAGCTGGCCAAGGCCGCGGGCGGGAGTGACAAGTCGATCGACCTGGACGCCATCGGCGAGATGGCCAGCGACAACAAGGTCATCAAGCTGCTGAACCTCGTGCTGCTTCAGGCGATCAAGGATCGAGCCAGCGACATTCACTTTGAGCCGTTTGAAGACGAGTTCAAGATGCGGTACCGCATCGACGGCGTGCTGTATGAGATGGTCCCGCCGCCGAAGGAGCTTGGCCCGGCGATCACCAGCCGTGTGAAGGTCATGGCGAAGCTGGATATTGCCGAGCGCCGCCTGCCGCAGGACGGGCGCGTGGAGCTGACCGTCGGCGGTGCGCCGGTGGACCTTCGCGTCAGTGTGCTGCCGACGATGCATGGCGAGAGCGTCGTGATGCGTGTGCTTGACCGCAGCAACGTGAGCCTGAAGGTCGACCGCATCGGCATGCGCGATGATGACCTGACGATGTTCCGCCGACTGATCAACAAGCCCAACGGGATCGTGCTGGTGACCGGGCCGACGGGCTCGGGCAAGACGACGACGCTGTACGCCGCGCTGCAGGAACTCAACGACAGCGAGACGAAAGTGCTGACCGCTGAGGACCCGGTGGAATACGACATCGACGGCCTGTGCCAGGTGCAGGTGAATAACGAAGTCGAACTGACGTTTGCCAAGGCGCTGCGCAGCTTCCTGCGTCAAGATCCGGATGTGATTCTGGTCGGCGAAATTCGCGACCTGGAGACGGCGGAGATTGCGATTCAGGCGAGCCTGACGGGCCACTTGGTGCTCAGCACGCTGCACACCAATGACGCGCCGTCGAGCATCATCCGTCTGGTGGACCTGGGTGTCGAGCCGTTCCTGCTGACGGCGACGCTCGAAGGCGTGGTGGCCCAGCGCCTGTGCCGAACGATCTGCCCGAAGTGCAAGACGGCCTACACGCCCAGCGAAGAGGAACTGATGGAACTGCAACTGCGTCCGGAGGACGTGGTGGGCAAGCAGTTCTTCCGCGGCAAGGGGTGCGACAGTTGCTATGGCTCGGGATATCGCGGGCGTATGGCGATCTTTGAAATCATGGCGTGCGATGACACGATGCGCGACATGATCATGAAGAAGGCCAGCACGAATCAGTTGCGGAGCTACTCGCGCGGTCGCGGCATGCGGACGCTGCGCGAGTGCGGCTTGCTGGCGATCTATGAGGGGCAGACGACGATCGACGAACTGCTGCGCGAGACCATCGCGGAGGATTGATCAGAGACGTGAGACGCGGAGTAGGTCGCGGCTGGAGAGTGCGTGTTGGCGGCGTGGTGTGTGTGTACGTGATACCGGGTTGAGGTGGTGTGGTGTATTCTAGTGCATGTTGAGAACCACGACACTACAGAACGTCCGAACGCGGCTCAAGCGATCGGAAAGTGAACGTTTTTGCCACCATTTTGCTCTATAACACGATTACACTAGTCGAGGAACATCGACTATTCGCTTGAAAGGCCGTGTCAGCTGATCTCTGAAGTTTCATCGCAAGGTATGTGAAC
>JALOQT010000070.1 GCA_025453375.1 Phycisphaerales bacterium
TTGAGCGGGTGCGGGGGTGAGCGGACGGGGGTGAGCGGATTGGTGCGAGGCGACGCGGTGTCAGATTTCACATGCATCGGGGGCGCGGCGGCTTGGCGCGGCGCGGGCAGCGGGGTTACACTCGCCCTCACGCGGAGACCCATCTATGAGCGACCAGACCAACCAGCAGGGGACGAACGCAGCGGAGGCCAGTGATGAGGCGCGTCCGGCGCTGAGCAGTTCGCCCACGTTTGTGCCCTTTGCCGGCGGACTGGTGCTGGGGGTGATCGTCGGAGCGCTGGGTGGGGCCTTCTTCGGGCCGATGGTCGAGAACAAGGTCAAGCAGCCCGAGCCCCTTCGCAACCCGGCGGCGACGCGCGCGACGACCGTTCCGGCTCCGGCTGATGCTGAAGCAATCGAGCGGGCCAAGCTCGAGGCCGAGCGTCGCAACGCCAGCACCCCGACCGAGGGCGCGGGTTCGGCCAAGCCGTAAGTGGCGGGCGTGGTGCGGGATGTGGAGAGCGCGATGACTACGCCGCCGTCAGCCAGTTCGAGCACTCGCACGCCTGCGCGGCTGATTCCGACGCTGGTGGCGCAGTCGGCCAAGGCCAGCGGGCTGCTGGGGGTGGACTTTGTGCCCATTGCCGTCGCGCCCAGTGGCAAGCCGACGGGCGGTGCCTCAACGCCAGCCGCGGCGCCGCCCCCAATCGCCCGCAGCACGCGCGACCGTGCAGCGCACCAGGCCAAGCTCGACGCGGTGCGGGCTCGCTATGAGCATGATGCCCCGCACGCCAAGTTCGGCTTCACGTTCACCAATCTGGTCTGGGGTGAGGGGGATCCGGCGGCGCGGCTGATGTTCATCGGCGAAGCACCAGGGGCCGACGAAGACCGCACGGGCCGGCCGTTCGTCGGGCGGGCGGGCAAACTGCTGGACAACATGATCGTCGCGATGGGCATGGCGCGCGAGGATGTGTATATCGCCAACGTGCTGAAGGTCCGCCCGCCGGGCAATGCGACGCCCACACCAGCCGAGCGTGACGCCAGCAAGGCGTACCTGTTTGACCAGATCGACGCGGTGCGGCCGGAGGTGATCGTGACCCTCGGCCTGCCGGCGAGCCAGACGGTCCTCGACTGTGACCTGGCGATGGGCAAGATGCGCGGCGTGTGGGCGGAGTTCGTCCATCCGAATGCCAAACTCGGCCTGAAGGTGGCGGTGATGCCGACCTATCACCCGGCGTATCTGCTGCGGAGTTACACGCCGGAGAATCGCAAACTGGTCTGGAGCGACCTGAAGAAGGTTGTCGAGCGGTTGCGATAGCCAGGCCAGATCTGCCCCGAAGGCCCGCCAAAGTGGGCTTTGTCGCGTGGGGTGGTCGATACGATTGGCTATGACGAACGCAAAGCGTGCGGCGGTGGTGCTGGCGACGGTCTGCATGGCGGGGATGGCAATAGGCCAGCCGATCGGCGTGCCTCGCAATGCCCGCCCACCCGAGGCGCCGGGCAGCGGGGCGACGACGACACGCTCCAATGACCCAAGGCTGCCCCCCACGACGACGACGATCGTGCTGTCGGACCAGACGCTGCGCTTGGACATGCTGGGGCTGACGATGGGCGTGCCGGAAGGCTGCGTGCTCTTGCAGGGCACGACGGCCGACGGCACACAAGGCTTCACCATCGCGCCGCCCGCCGTGGCCGGCGCCGGCGCGCAGGCCTGGACGATCGCCGTCACGCCCAAGCAGACGCGCGACACCGACACGACCGTCGCCCAGACAATCGAGGCGATCACCCAGCAGGTGCTCTCGATGGCGCCGATGCTCGACCCGACCAGCCGGGAGATGACCCACTCGCGCGTCGTGCTGCTGCACCGCGAGATGGACCTGCGGATCCCCGGCTCGGCCACGCCCGGGGCGCGGGTGTATTTCAGCATCCCGGGTGAAGGTCGCAACACACCTCGGCTGATCAAGGGCTTCACGGTCTTCAAGCCGCTGTCCAGCCGGCTGGTGATCTTTGAGTTGACCTCGACTGACGCCGCGATCGATGCGGCGCGGGCGGCGTACGAACTCTCCATCGCCACAGCAAAGTTCACCGACCCGACGGCCGCGCTGGCCGAGCGGGCCGAGGTGCTGGCCAACGGCGGGGCATTCGTCGGCGCGCTGAATGACAGCGAACTGCTGGCGGCGATGACCGCCGCGATGGATGGCCAGGCCTCCATCACCTATCGCCTCTATCGCCCGGGACTGAGCGTGACGGAGGACGAGGAGCGCGGATACCGCGTCGTGACGTTTACGCGCGGCCGCCGCAGCGACCTCGGGCGGCAGGAATCGATGGTCACGACCGGGCGCGATCCGGAGGGCATCGTCATGACGCTCAAGGCCCGCGTGCTCAGCGGCGTGACGGGCAAGGGCGAGGCTGCGCGCAGCCGCGGCCAGGTGATCGACAGCGAGACCCGCGCGTTCATCTCGCTGGATCGCCAGAGCGAGGCATGGACGACGACAACGAGCATCCGCCCGATGCCGGCCGCCGACGGGGCTGGCCGTGGCGCGGCAGGTGAGAGGCGTTCGGACGGCACGCGACCGACGGTCATGACAGAAATCGGCGTGCGCGATGGCTCGAGCCTCTCGGTGCTCGTCCGCCAACCCGGCCAGCCCGATCGCAGCATGCAGCACACGCTCCAAGGCACCCAGTATCTCAGCCAGGTCGAGGTCGTCCTGCTGCCGACGCTGCTGGCACGCCTGCAAGTCGAGGGCGAGGCGGGGTTCTACGCCTATCGCAGCGATATGGCGACAATCAGCCTGCGGCGTGACCTCTCCGCACTCACCAAAGACCAAGTCTCCATCACCACCACCTTGCGCGAGGGTGATGAGACGATCAAGTCCCTGGTCAAGCCCGACGGCCTGCTGCTGCGGTCCGAACTGGCCGACGGCTCGATCTGGGAACCGATCGCCACAGAAACCTTGCTGCGCATGTGGCGGAGCAAGGGCCTGCCGACGGGCGAGTGAAGGTTGCGGCTCGTTGCAGGATTCTGACGCGCCGGCGGGTACACTCCGGCCATGCTGACCGAACTTGCGGCGTTCAAGGCTGTTGCCGATCACCATCGCACGGTGCAGGACCTGCACATGCGCGACCTCTTTGCCCGCCAGGCCGATCGGTTTGATCGCTATCACCTGCGGTTCGGGCCGATCCTGCTGGATTACAGCAAGCATCGCATCACCGAGCAGACCCTGCCCCTGCTGACGGCCCTGGCCCGCGAGGCAGGCGTCGAGACGCTGCGCGAGGCAATGTTCCGCGGCGACAAAATCAACTTCACCGAAGACCGCGCCGTCCTGCACATCGCCCTGCGGAACATGTCCGGCCGGCCGATCTACGTCGACGAGCAGAACGTCATGCCCGAGGTGCAAGGCGTGCTGGAGCGGTTCACGGCGTTTGCCGAGCGCGTCCGCAGCGGCGAACACCGCGGGCACACGGGCAAGCGAATCACCGATGTGGTCA
This sequence comes from Phycisphaerales bacterium, assembly GCA_025453375.1. Taxonomy (GTDB): domain Bacteria; phylum Planctomycetota; class Phycisphaerae; order Phycisphaerales; family UBA1924; genus JAJTGZ01. Next base: position 3,469 of record JALOQT010000070.1, read on the forward strand.
ACATCGGCATCGGCGGGTCGGACCTCGGCCCGGTGATGGTGTGCGAGGCGCTCAAGCCCTACAGCCAGCGCGATCTCAACCTGCACTTTGTCAGCAACATCGATGGCACACATCTGGCCGAAACGCTGCGCCGCTGCCACGCCGAGACGACGCTGTTCATCGTCGCCAGCAAGACCTTCACCACGCAGGAAACCATCACCAACGCCCGCAGCGCCCGGGCGTGGCTCGTCGAGAAGCTCGCAAGCGATGCGGCGGTGGCCAAGCACTTCTGCGCCGTCAGCACCAATGCGAAGGAAGTCGCCAAGTTCGGAATCGACACCAGCAACATGTTCGGCTTCTGGGACTGGGTCGGCGGGCGATACAGCCTGTGGTCGGCCATCGGCCTGCCGATCGCCATGAGCATCGGGCGCGAGAACTTCCTGGCCCTTCTCGGCGGCGCTCATGAGATGGACGAGCACTTCCGCACGGCCCCGCTTGAGCGCAACATGCCGGCGATCCTGGCCTTGCTGGGCGTGTGGTACAACAACTTCTTCGACGCGCAGAGCCACGCGATCCTGCCCTATGACCAGTATCTGCACCGCTTCGCGGCATACTTCCAGCAGGGCGACATGGAGAGCAACGGCAAGTTCGTTACGCGGACCGGCCAGCGGGTGACGTGGCAGACCGGCCCGGTGATCTGGGGCGAGCCGGGAACCAACGGCCAGCACGCGTTCTATCAGTTGATCCATCAGGGCACGAGACTGATCCCGGTGGATTTCATCGCGCCGATCGACACGCACAACCCCATCAGCCCGCCGGGCGCCGCGCCGGGCGAGCATCATCGCATCCTGCTGTCCAACTGCTTCGCGCAGGCCGAAGCGCTGATGACCGGCAAGACCGAGGCGCAGGTCCGCGCGGAACTCACCAAAGAGGGCCTCAGCGGCGAGGCGCTGGAGCGTCTCGTACCGCACAAGGTCTTCGAGGGCAATCGCCCGAGCAACACGATCCTCGTCGATCGCCTCACGCCGCGCACGCTGGGCATGCTGGTGGCGATGTACGAGCACAAGATCTTCGTGCAAGGGGCGCTGTGGCAGGTCAACTCGTTTGATCAGTGGGGCGTCGAACTGGGCAAGCAGTTGGCCAAGGCGATCCTGCCTGAACTGTCGGCCGGGGCCGATGCAAAGGGGCACGACAGCAGCACCAACGCGCTGATCAACGAGTTTCGCCGTGCTTCGCGCCGGTGAGCAGCGAGGACCGCGCAGAGCCTGCGCGACCAGTCCGCGATAACTTCCGAATAACCCGTGATGGTCGCTTTTTGCCCCCTGGGCAGGTGGTATCGACCATGCGTTTTTTGCCAGCAAAGTGAAATCTGCGGGGTGTGCGGCTCAACCCGATGGTTTTTCGCTCCGATAGCTTCAGCAGACCCGGTCGTTTCCGGGTCGCGGTCGCAAAACACGGAGCGCCCGCCACCCGGTCTTTCTAGAGATTTGCTCGCACGGAGGCAGCAGACATGAGTCGCATCAACACCAACGTTTCAGCTTTGATCGCCCGTCGGAACCTGTCCGAGAACAACAACGGTCTGAACACGACGCTCGAGCGTCTGTCCACCGGCCTGCGGATCAACCGCGGCAAGGACGACCCCGCCGGCCTGATCGCCAGCGAGAACTTGCGGGCCGAGAAGTCGGCCCTCACCGCCGCGATCAGCAACGCCGAGCGCGCCGACCAGATCGTCAACATCGCCGAAGGTGGCCTGCAGGAACTCAGCACCCTGCTGACGGACCTTCGCGGCCTGGTGACGGCCACGGCCAACGGCGCCGGTCTGAGCACCGAAGAGAAGAACGCCAACCAGCTGCAGATCGACTCGATCCTGCAGACCATCGACCGCCTCAGCGAGTCGACCAACTTCCAGGGCGTCAAGCTCCTCAACGGCAATCTGGATTTCACAACCACCGGACTGGCTCCGGCGGTCACCGACTTCAAGGTCAACGCCGCCAAGCTCTCCAGCACCGGCAGCCAGACGGTCCAGGCGGCCATCACCGCTTCGGCCCAGCGGGCAGGTGTCGAACTGCGTCTCTCCGCAACGACGATCAACCCGGCATCGGGCAGCCTCGTTCGTCTCGAAATCGCCGGGGCCACAGGCAGCCGCGAGTTCAGCTTCGGTCGCGGAACGACCGTCTCAGCCGCGGCAGCCGCCGTCAACGCCTTCAAGGAAGTCCTGGGTGTCTCAGCGGCTGTCGGCATCAGCGGTCGCGGCCTGGTGATCAAGAGCACCGAGTTCGGCTCCGATCAGTTCGCCTCGATCCGCGTGGTCGATACGGGCAGCCTCGCCGGTGCGACGCTGCGTCGCCAGGTGACCAATGACGAAGATGTCTTCACCTCGACCGGCGCGATCGCTGTGGCCAACAACGTCACGCAGCGTGACGAAGGCCAGAACGTCGCCGGGTCGATCAATGGTCTGATCGCCACCGGCAAGGGCCGCACGCTCTCAGTCGCCAGCGACTTCCTGGATGTGTCGATCTCCCTGCGGACCAGCGACCAGCGCCGCACAGCAGATCACCACGCCGATCTCCGCCTTCACCATCACCGGTGGCGGGGCACAGTTCCAGCTCGCGTCGAATGTCGATCTGAACGGCCGTGTCAGCCTGGGCATTCAGAATGTGTCCAGCCGCTCGCTGGGCAACTCGTCGATCGGCTTCCTCTCTGACCTGGCTTCAGGCAAGCGGTTCAACGTCAATTCACGCGGTGCCGACACTGTCGGTGCGGCGAAGGTCGTTGAAGAGGCCATCCGCGGCGTCTCCGCTCTCCGCGGGCGCCTCGGTGCCTTCCAGAAGAACAACATCGGTGCGACGAT
>JALOQT010000071.1 GCA_025453375.1 Phycisphaerales bacterium
ACAGGGCCGCATATCTGTCCGGCCTCCAGTGGCGAGCGTGGCGCGGCGTCGGCCATGCAGGCCCAGCCGTGGTGGGAGCGCGGGACTTCCGGATCAACGCAGGATGCCGGCGCACGCATCGATCAGGCACCGCTGGACCTGAACACCGCCTCGCCGACGCAGATCGCCCGCAGTGAACTGGCCCTGCTGGCAGCGAACATCGCCCTGGCCAGCAGCACCGACGAGGGCTTCGCCAAACTTGTTGACGATGCGAACTCCCTGGCCATGCGCGGCGGGACGCCTGATGAGCGTCAATACATCGATCGCCTGCTGGAAGTCGAGGAATATGCCGAAGCGGCACGTGTGCTGCTGGTGATCGCCGGCCGCCCGGGGGGCACCAGTGCCAGTGATGATGTGCTGGTCCGCACGCTGCAGGCCGCCGGGCGGACTGACGATGCCAACGCGTTCAAAGCCGCGCTGACGCAGCGAACGCTCGAGTCGCTGCAGCGGATGGAAAACTCGGGCCTGGGTGCGGCCGCGCCGGCGGTGTACAGCATCACTTTCTGGCGAGCGAACGTCTACGCCCAGGACGCCTCGCCCCAGTGGCGTGCGATGCGCGAATCGCTCGCGCGCGTCGCCCGCGCCATCCCGCCAGACTCCCGCGCACTGCAAGCCGGCTACGTCCGCGGCCTCGGCCAGTGGGCCCAGAACCAGGTCGACTGGCTCGACAAACTGCAGGCGCCATCGCAGGGCCAAGGCCGGTGAGGGTCGGGGGCGCATGAACGCTGTTCACAAGACGAAGCATGCCACCGACGCCCGGCGATCGGCATCTGAACGGTGTTCTTGTGGACGATTTGAACGATATGAAGGCCCGCGCGAACCTCAATCTGGGGATTTTCGTAGACCCTAGGCGGCCGCACCCACCGGCCGAGTCTCTGTCGTCCGCGCAGTGTGTCGCCGGGCGAATTCCCCCTTAGGAGTTTTTATGACCCGTTCGACGATTCTCGCGTTGGTGGCTGCCGCTGGCTTCGGTACGTTTGCCCTGGCCGATGGCTGCGGTGCGGCCAAGTCCGGCTGTGGCGACAAGGTTGCCGAGCAGAAGAAGGAAGGCTGCGGCGACAAGGAGCTTGTTGCGCAGTATGACGTGACGAAGAAGGCGGCTGATGCTGCCAAGGACGCCGCGAAGCTCGACATCGTCGACACCGCGCTGGCCAACAAGGACTTCAGCACGCTGGTGACGGCCCTGAAGGCCGCCGACCTGGTGACGACGCTCAAGGGCAAGGGCCCGTTCACGGTCTTCGCGCCGACGAATGCGGCGTTTGAGAAGCTCCCCAAGGAGACCCTCGCGGCGCTGCTGAAGCCCGAGGCCAAGAGCACGCTCGCCGGCATCCTGACGTATCACGTCATCGCGGGTGACGTCAAGGCCGCCGATGCGATCAAGCTCGATGGCAAGATGGCCAAGACGGTCAACGGCGCTGAGGTGAAGATCGTCGTCAAGGACGGCAAGGTCTTCATCGGCCCGGGCGTGGACAAGGAGCACAAGGACATGGCCCAGATCGTCAAGACGGACATCGTGACAAGCAACGGCGTGATCCACGTTCTGGATGCGGTCATCCTGCCGCCGGCCAAGAGCGAGAGCAAGTCCGAGGGCGACAAGCCCAAGGCCAACTGAACGCGTCGGCCCAGTGCCAAGCCGAGTCCTTGATGCGGCCATGGCCATGATCGGCCGAAAGGCCATCGTCGGTGCCCGGTGACACTGGCCAAAACGTTCTGATGTGACATTTCACACGCCCCGGTGCTTCGGCACTGGGGCGTGTGTGTTTGTGGAAGGTGTGGGGGTGGGGGGGGCAGGTTCGGTCTCGGGGTTTGGAACATGCCTGAGGAGTTACACAACCCGTGGCTGCTGGTGCTGCCGGGCGTGATCCTGGCGGTGGTGGTGTGGCTGACGGCTCGGCGGGCGTGGAGCTTCAGCCGGAACCTTGCTGAGCATTGGCCCAGCGAAGTGCGATGCAGCTCGTGCACGTATGACTTGCGGGGCATCGTGGTCTGCGATCAGCACGGGCAGGTGATGGAGGTGGTGGCAATGGGCGATGGGCCGCGCACAGCGCGATGCCCTGAGTGCGGGCAGGACCTGCTTGAGCGGGGCGCGCTGCGACTACGCCGTGTGATTCACGGCAAGCGCCTCGCGATGGTCGGCCTGTGGCTGCTGGCGCTCGCGGCGCTGCTGGGCATCGTCGTGCTGGCGGTGCGATTCCCCCTGGCTGAGTGGGTCCGCCCGCTGCCCGGCGGGCTGATCGAGCGTGGCATTCGCCATGGAGTCATGGAAGAAACGTGCTGGACCGCACTGCGGATCAACGAACAGACCGGCACACGATCGACCAATCGGTTTGTGCCGCTGGCGATGGAACGCATCGACCGCGTGCTGGCCAATCGCGACACGCCGACGCGGCTGGAGCTGGAGTGCATGGCGTATCTCAGCGCACGAAGGACCAGCATCCTGCAGGATGAGGCGCTGCGCAGCGCGATGCTGGAGATGTACATGCGTCAGCCGTGGATCATGCTCGACTTGGCCCCGGGAGGGGTGGTTCGCAATGGTGCGGAGATGACGCATCTGTCCCGCTGGCTGGAGGAGATACCTGAAGCGGCGAGCGTGAAGTTTGCCGAGGCGTTTGCGGCCCTCCTGGCTGATGAAATCGTGTTTCGCGGGCCTATCGGCGCGAGGGTCAACGATCAGCCCGTTCCGATTCGTTGTGGAGCGATGGGACTGCTGCCCGTCGGTGTTCGTCGGCAGTCGACGACTGTGGAGGTCACGTGGTTTGAGCATGCCCTTGTGCCATCAGCCCGCAGCTCGATGCGGTTCTATGAGCCGGTGGCCAGAAGTGCGACGACACGATCTGCACCGCTGCTGACTCGCGACGACTTCATTGATCGGCGGCTGGATCCCATGCGACCCTTGGCGGAAATGAGTGTTGTCAGCGATCGATGGACGGGGCTTGGGCGAACAGTTCTGTCGATCCGACCGGTGATGGTCGAGGTGCGGGAGAACGCGTCACTCCCGGCAACCTGGAGCCTTATCTGGAGGGTCGCCCTGACGCGGCTTGAGTACTCTGCACTGCCCGTCAAGGCGGAGAACGTGCAAGGTCGTCATCGGGCGCTGCCGTTTGCCGCGCGCGTGTTTGTGATTGGACCTGATGGCCAGGAACATGCCGCCGGGTTTGTTATTGGCGATGGCCAGTACACCTCGAATGTCAGCGGCGGGACAGTCGTGACTGACAACCACGTCTACTGCCACATCGAACCGCTTCCGCCAGATGTGGCAGCATGGCTGGCGACGCAGGATTCAGTCCAGTTTCGTCTGCGGACCGACCTCTCACTCGAGCGGGCATACCTCCACGCGGGCCTCGTGTTTCGGGGGCAGATTGACGTGACATCGCTGTTGAACTTCAACTGGTAGACTTTGCGTGAGGTCATTGTGCAGCCGCAGGAATTGGCCAATCCGTGGATGTGGTTCGCGCCCGGCGTGGTGGTGCTGAAGTTGCCCTTGTGCAAGCCGCGTGCCCTACGCTCTGCTCATGGGCCTTCGCGTTGTGCAGTATCTCGACACGCCGAATCCGCAGGCGCTCAAGTGTGTGCTTGATGGGGTGGTCAGTGTGGGCAGTCGGCCGTATCGGGCGGGGCAGGCCGGGGCGGGTGGGGGCAAGAGCAGCGGTGAGGCTGATGGGCGAAGTGATGCGCTGGCGTCGGCGTTGCTGGCGATTCCGGGGGTGGTGGGGTTGCTCTTGCATGGGGATTGGATGACGGTCAGCAAGTCGCCCGATGCGCGATGGGCGGCGATCAAGCCGCGGGTCGAAGCGACGCTGAAGGCCTGGGCCGACGAGGGCGCGGCGCGGAGCGGCGCGTGAGTGCGGGCACGCGGCGGGGCGGCGTGAAGCGTGGGCACGTGAGTAGTGATGATCGTGCGAGCAGTGGGAGTGGGGGCGGGGGGAGTGGGGCCGAGCGTGATCGGGTGATGGCCGCAGCGATCATCGTGTGGTTTGAGGCTTCGCACAGGCCGTTGCCTTGGCGGACGGATATGACGGCGGGCGATGGGCAGCGTGGTGGCCCGATGCGCAACGCGTATCACGCCCTGGTGGCCGAGGCGATGCTGCAGCAGACGCAAGTGTCGCGCGTGGTGGAGTATCTGGCGCGGTTCATCGAGCGGTTCCCGACCGTGCAGGCCCTCGCCGCGGCGCAAGAAGCCGAGGTGCTGGCGATGTGGGCCGGTCTGGGGTATTACCGGCGTGCGCGGCTGTTGCACGCGGCGGCGAAGGCCATTGTGGAAGATCATGGCGGACGCGTGCCCGAGACGGTCGAGGCGCTGCGGGCACTGCCGGGCGTCGGGGCGTATACGGCGGGGTCGATCGCGTCGATCGTGTTCTATCAGCGGGCGGCGCTGGTTGATGGCAATGTACAGCGCGTGGTGCAGCGGCTGGAGGGTGACGCCTCGACAGGCAAGGAGGCGACCGCGCGTGCCTGGGCGCGGGCCGAGGCTCTGGTGCGTGCGGCTGATGAGTCGGCGTCGGGGGCGAGCGGGGCGCGATCGGCGAGGTTCGCGAGGCTCAATGAGGGATTGATGGAGCTGGGCGCGCTGGTGTGCACGCCGCCACCATCGACGCCTGCGTGCTTGCATTGCCCGCTTGGGCCGAGCCATGCGGATGTGTGCGTGGCGCAGCAGCGCGGGCTGGTGGGGCAGATTCCGCCGCCAAAGGCGGCCGCGGCGGTCAAGGCCTTGCATGCAGTGACGGTCGTGCTGCTGCGGGCCGGCAGCGGTGGAGAGGGGCCGTCGATCCTGCTGGAGCAGCGTCCGGCCAGCGGGCTGTGGGCCGGGCTATGGCAGGCGCCGACGATTGAGCAAGCCGCGAAGTTCTCGCAGCGCGGGCAAGCGATCGCGGCGGACCTGTGCGCGATGCGCGGCGGGGACCGTGCAACGCTGCGACACATCACCAGCGTGACGCACGTGCTGACGCATCGACGCGTGCAGACGGAGGTGTATGCCGCGCACGCTGTGGCGTGTGTGCGGAAGACGCGACGCAGCAGTGGGGGCAGTGGGGGGAGTGGGGGTGGTGGGGGGAGTGCGAACGTGAGTGACGACTCGCCACGCTGGGTGACGCTGGCGGAGATCGAGGCACGGGCGGTGGGCCTGTCCAGCGCGGCGCGGAAGGCGATCGACGCGGCGATGGCGGCACCGCGTGTGAACGGTGCGAAAGGCACCGACGAATCGTGACATGCGTGATCGCGCCCCTCTCGGAGAGAGGGGGTGCCCAGCGGGCGCATCAGCCGCTGATGACCATGCCGACGCGTGCGTCGTGCGGCTGCATGGGCACGTGTTCGGCCAGTTGGCAGGCGAAGCAAACGCCCAGGCGGCGTGCGAGATCGACGCGCGCCAGGTAGCGGTCGTAGAACCCACCGCCGCGGCCGAGGCGTCCGCCCTGCGCGTCAAACGCGACGCCCGGCACCAGCACGCAGGCGAGGGCCTCTGGCTCGATGCGCGGGCCGTCCCACCCGGCCTTGGGCACCATGACGCCGCGGGCCTCGAGGGCCAGATCATCCGGCCAACACTGGATGCGAATCGCCCGCATCGCCACGCCCTGCCAATCGACGCTCGGCACGCAGACGATCGCGCCGGCGGCCAGCAAGTCATGCGCGAGCGGGGCGATGTCCACCTCAAAGGGCATCGGGGCGTAGAGCAGGATCGCCGGTGGCTCGCCATGGCGAGCCGACAGCGCGCGGGCGATCGGCGCGGCGAGGCGCAACGACGCGACGGCGCGGGCTGAGCCTTCGGCGCGGTCGGCCAGCGTCATCGCGCCGAGGCGGGACTTGATCGTGTTGCGAAGGGCGAGTTTGTCGGTCAGCACGTGGCATCGTTCGCGTGATGCCGCCGCGGCTCCACGGCCAAAGCG
>JALOQT010000377.1 GCA_025453375.1 Phycisphaerales bacterium
GGTAAAGTCGAAGGTGGGGGAGGGGACGGAGGTGGCGGCGATCATTCCGTTGGTGGATTCTTTGGAGAAGCGTGTGGCAGCGTGAGTGGAGGTTTTTGCGCTCAAGGACCGATATCCAGTCGGATATGCGGTGGGCCTGCGTGTTGATCGCGTTGTTGATGACGGGGTGTCAGTCCGGTGGGGGGGCGACTGGCGGCGCGGTGACTGCGCCGGCGGGGGCGGAGGCGGCTCGGGCGGCGGAGGCGATGTTTGCGACGTTGCAGCGGGCGGTGGACGCGCCTGAACCGGTGGCGGCTGAGCCGATGCCGCCGGTGGAGCGGAGGGCGCGGGTGGTGGCGGCCCCGGAACCGGTGGCGGACGTGCGTGAGCGTGATCCGGTGGTGGTGACGCCGACGCCGCGGACGGAGGTGGTGGTGCCGGCGAAGGCGGTGGAGGCGCGCGGGGCAGCGGTTGAAGCTCCTGAGCCGGCGCTTCGGATATCGGCGCTGGTGGCGTGCCGACGGATTGAGGCGTTTGGGAAGTACACGGCGCTGGATGTGTCGGCGCTGGCGGCGGGGCGGGCGCAGGTGATGTTGCTGTATACGGAGCTGGAGGGGTTTGCGCATCGGACGGCGGGGGGGATGCCGCCGCCGCCGGGCGTGGTGCGAACGGAGGATGATGGGCAGACTGAGTGGGTGGTGCACCTCGGGCAATCTGTGGAGATTCGGCGTGATGATGGAACGCTGGTGGGCAACTACCAGGAGCAGATGCTGCGCGAGGTGACGCGGCGGCGGCGCAAGGACTTTTATCTCGTGCAGCGGGTGACGCTGCCCAGCACGCTGGCGCCAGGGAGTTACACGCTCAAGGCGATTGTGCGCGATGTGGCAACCGGGCAGGTTGCGGAACGGACGCTGGGGTTGAAAGTTGTGCGAAGGTGAAGCGGGGTTGAACTCGAAGGGCTCGAAGGGGAGAGGAAGTGGGGGAGTTGGGCAGGTTGAAAACCCGCCTCACGCGGTGGGGTGGTGAAACGGCCTTGGCCGCGGGGTCGATTGTGCGGTATGGTGGTGGGTATGAAGCGTCCATTCACAGTTGGTTGTCGGGGGGTTGTTGCCGGGCTGGTGCTGAGCGCGGCGAGTGGGGCGGCGGCGCTGGGGCAGGTGTCGGTGGTGTTTCGCTCGAGTGTGGAGTTGCCTGGCAGCGTGGCGCTGAGCGGGCCGGTGCCGGCGCCGTGGGCGGTGACGGGGCTGAGCGGGATCGTGCAGAAGCCGCTGCAGGGTTCGGGGCTTTCGCGGCAGTACAGCGTGGTGGCTGATGGCGCGTTTCCGACGATGGGGGAATTGAACGTCACGGTGGATAGCGCGGGGGCGATCAGCAGCGCGGCGTGGGCCAGTGCGCGGCGGTTGTCGATCGCGACGAGTGACTTTGAGGATGTGGCGTATCTGGCGGGGGGTGAGCCGGTGGTGGTGGGGGAGATGTGGGTGGAGCGCGTGCCGCCGCTGGGCGCGGGGTGGAGCCAGTTGGTGATGGTGCCGCCGTCATCGATGGGATCGCTGCGGCCGAACCTGGGGCTGGAGTCGGTCGCGGCGTCGCGCAGTGGGCGAACGGTGTGGGTGGCCAATGAAGAAGCGACGGTGCAGGACTCGCCGCTGAGCAGCCAGAGCAGCGGGACGATCGTGCGGATTCAGTCATTCAATGTGGTGGTGACTGACACGCAGGGGACGATTGGTCTACCTGGCAACAGCGTGGGGCCGCAGTGGGTGTATCTGGCCGAGGCGTGGCATGGGGGCAGCGTGACGGGCGCGCGGAGCGGGGTGGTGGCGCTGATGACGCTGCCGGACGATCGGCTGGTGGTGATGGAGCGTGCGCTGGCGTTTAACTTGGCGACGCCGTTCGTGACGCGGATGTATGTGATTGACCCGACTGGGGCGACGGACACGCGGAACTTGCCGTCGCTGGTGCGGTCGGGCGGGACGGTCAGCGGGGGCGTGGTGCCGGTAAGCAAGACGCTGATCTATCAAGGCTCGCACAATAACTTGGAGGGGCTGACGCTGGGCCCGCGGCTTGGGCCGGGGCGCTATGCGCTGCTGGCGATCACTGATGACGGGGGCACGAGTGACCCACTGAGCACCAATCGACTGGTGAGCTTTGAGATCAGCGGCGTGGCGTGCAACGCCAGCGATGTCGCCGGGGCGAATCAGAGCATCGGGGGTGATGGCGAACTGACGGCGGATGACATCATCGTGTTTCTGGGGTGGTACTTCGCGGGTGATGTGCGCGGCGATGTGGCGGGGGCGAATCAAACGCCGGGGCGCGATGGACAGTGGACGGCCGATGACATCATTGTGTTTTTGGGGCGGTACTTTGCGGGGTGTGTGATGTGAGGCGTCAGGCGTCAGATGAAGATGAACCCTCATCCGCCTTCGCTCGCTGGACGCTCGCTTGGCACCTTCTCCCCCCCCCCCAGGGCGGGAGAAAGGGTTTAGCGGGTTGTGGGATGCCGCGCGGCGTGGGTTAGCGCAGTTGCATGGGTTGGTCGGTGCCTTGGCCGTCGCCGACGATGTCGACGAGGTGGAGGTATTGCTTCTGGCGCGGATGCGGGGAGATGTTGAGGACTTTGTCGACGTTGAAGGCGTAGACCTGGTTGTAGTGGAAGATGGGGATAAGGGGGAGTTGTTCCTGCAGCAGCATGGCTTCGGCTTGTTCGAGGAGGCGGTAGCGTTTGTCGGCGTCGGGTTCGTTGTCGGCGGC
>JALOQT010000072.1 GCA_025453375.1 Phycisphaerales bacterium
AATCCCGCCCGACGCGCCCCCCACACCACTGATCACCCGCGTCGCCGTCGGCGGTGTCGCCGCATCGGTGTACGTCACCCGCGCCACGAACGGCACAAAGTCACTCCCCGCACCGGTGATGTACACATCCGACCCGTTCCACCGCGCGGCAAAGTTGCCCACCAGCACGCTGCTCGTCGCCGTCGGACCGCTCGTCGACAGCGCCGTCGCCTCGACAAAGTGCACCCGCGCCGACGCGTTGAAGTTGTTGTCACCAATCGCCAGCACCCCCGCGCTGTTCACACGCAGGAAGCTCGCCCCGAAGCTCGACACCGTCCCGCTCGGCACACTGCCGACCGGCGAAAACGAGCCGCCGTTGACCGCATCCTGGCGCACGATCGACGAACCCACCATCGCCCACACGCGCCCATCAGGCCCGACGTCCCACGCCGCCGTCCCGCTGGGCAGCGAGAACTGCCCGACCAGGCCAAAGCTCTGCCCAAGCGCCGAGCCGCCCATCACCACCACCGACGCCACAGACGCCAGAGACACCTTCATCAAACGATCCATATCAACCACACCTTCCCATGCCGATTCGCGCGGCATGCCTCACCGCCCGGGCCAGCCAGCCCGGACGCCAAACCACACACCAACGCCGGAACGCCCGACGTCGGGGCCGTCGCGTCTCGTCAAGGGTCAAAGCATCAACACTGCGCGGCATGCCACAGGCCAAGGCCAGCATCGCGCACGCTCACGCGCACGCACGCCGCCACACCCGTCGCATTCAGGCCCACCCGCGCACACGCGCAGGCACGCCCAAAGCCGACAGCGCCAACGCCCCAATCTCGCGAGGGCGAACAGCACACAGCTTCAGGCAGGTCTTCCGGCTCAGGACCGTCTCGCCGAGATCCGCCTTCCCATCGCACAGGCGACAGTGGCACATTGGACCTCGGCACGGCCCCTCACGGCGGCGCGTCCGCGTCGGAATACGGCCCCGGCTCACACAACCTCGCCGGCCAAGCCCGTACCGAACTTCCCTTTTCAGCCCGGCAGCCATCTGCCGAGCACCTCAAGCCCGCCACGCTAGCCCCCCCCGCTCCCCACGTCAAATCACCCGTTTTTTACCGCGTGGAGCAGGTTTTCAACCTGCTCAAAAACAAACAGGGGCCCGGCACAACGCCAGGCCCCTGAAAACTTCTCACACCTTGCTCGCCGCCCGGCCTTACGCCGACGTCGACGAATACTCGCGAGCCGCCTCGATGTTCTTCTTCATATAGCCCGAGCGCATCGCCTCGACGCCATTGACGATCACACCGGCAAACTCGCCGCGCGAGTCACTGAGCTGATCACGCAGACGCGCGATCAACCCGCGCTTCTCGTTCTTCGCCCGCACCACCAGCACCGACGTATCGACGCGGTTGGCCAGGGCAAACGCATCACCCGCGATCGTCGCCGGGCACGAATCGATGATGATCAGGTCATACCGCGTGCCGGCCTCGGCCAGCACCTGCGCCATCAGGTCCGTCGCCAGACGCTCGGGCAGAGCACGGTTGGCAGCCTGGCCCGCCGCCAGCAGATGCAGGTTGGGCGTGTTGGTCTGCTGAATCGCCTGCTCGAGCGTGATCTTGCGGTTGAGCACCTCGCCCAGGCCCGGGCTCTCCGCCAGTTTGAAGATGCGATGCAGCGCCGGCTTGCGGAAGTTCGCATCGATCAGCAGCACCCGCTGATCCGACGCGGCCGACGCCATGCCGATGTTGCTCACCACGCTCGTCGCACCGGCGCCCGGCGAACCGGCCACCACCAGCAGGCTCTTGTGGCCCGCCTGCGCCATCCGCTTGAGCAGCGGCGCACGAATCTGGCGATACGCATCAGCCAATGCACCCGTCGGCGACTGCGCAAAGGCCGTCTCCGGCGTCGGACGCGAAGCATCCGCATCCGCCGTCGGGATCACGCCCAGCAGGCGGACACGCGGGATCGTCAGAATGTCCGACGGGCCCTTGATCCTCTGATCCAGCAGTTCGCGACCGATCAGGAACGCCGCCGTCAGACCGACGACCAGCGCAATACCGATCGGCAGCATGATCTTCAACTGCGGGAACGCCATTTCGTCCGGCCGCTGCGGCGGCACCAGCACGCGAATCCGGTCCACGCGCGACGCCAACTGATTGCTGATGCCCGACGTGGCGTTGATCGCCGCCAGCGCCTGGTTGTTCCGGTCAATCTCCGCCTGCACGCGCTCGCGGTCGGCGATGATCTGGTCATACAGCGCCAGCGTGCGGGCGATCTCCTGCTTGCGGGCCACCGCCGCCTCAAGCTTGCGACCCTGCTCGCTGAGCACCTGCTGCGAAGCCTCCAGCCCGCGGCGTGAACGGTCCAGTTCGCTGTCAAACAACTTCCGCAGCTGCGTCTCGCGCTGAGCCGCCAGTTCGCTCTCAGCACTCTCCAGCCGGCGGGCCAGCGTCCGGTTGAACGGATGGTCCGGCCCGAGCTGCGTGTTGGCCTGAATCTCGTTGCGCACGTTCGTCACGCGCTGCTTGCTCTCAATCACCACCGGGTCCCGCTCGACAAGGTCGCGCAGTTCGTCCGGGAAGCTCACCGTCCCGCCAGGACCGGCAGCCATGGCCTCATACTGACGAACCAGCGTCGTCAAACGGGCGATTTCTTCAGCCGCTCGCGACACCTGCGGCTGCAATGCCGAGATTTCCTGGTCCGCTGCCGAACCCTGGTTCGACCGCAGGTCGTCGATACGCGTGCCCTGCAGCAGCGTCTCACGCTGCTGCTCCAGACGCTGACGCTGCTGCTGCAGCGCGTTGATGGCCTGCAGAATCGGCTCGCGAGATTCGACCGTCTGCGACTGCGTCAACGCACGCCAGTCAGTCCAGTAAGACTCATGGATCGCCTTGGCGATCTGCGCCGAGTCCTCAGCCTGATTCGTCGTCACCGCCAGACGAACAAGATTCGTACCGGTCATCACGTTGCTCGACGCAATCCGCTTGAGCTCACGCAGACCGCGGCCGACATTCACGCCGCCCGAGTCATCCACAACATTGTTCTGGCCCCACTGCGTCTGCACAGTGAAGACATCCGCGCTGTTGACCAGCGCCGCACGCAGAATCTTGTCGCTCGTCAGCACGTTCGCCTGCGTCAGCAGGAAACGCTCCATCTCATCCTTGTCCTGGCCCAGCGCGATGCCCTGCGTCGGGTCCTGCATCGGCGCACTGACCTGGTAGTAGACCTCCGTCCGCCACTGTGGCGCGACACGCGCGAGGATGGCGTTGGCCACAAACCCGACCACCGCACCAACCAGCGCGGCAATCACCAGCCACAGCCAGTACCGCTTCAGAAGCCGCAACGGGTCAATCGGCGCGAGCCCGAGGGCGTTGCTCTGCTGCGGACGAACCGGCGCAGGCATGGGACGGGCAGCCGCAGGAGTGGAAGTACTGCTCATAGCAAATTCCTGATCATCACACCAAACCACGCAGGGAGTCCCGCGATCATCACACCATTCTGACGCCGAACCGACCCCGGTCCAACATCCTCAACCATCGTTGGCCTCTTGATCGGCATCCCGCATCGGTCGCATCACTTCTTGGACCGATCCGCCACCAACCAATATCCAATCACACACCAAACTCTATTCCAAAGACCAATCAACCACCAAACACCACCCACACGCGCGATCACCGCGTCGACCGGCGAAGCTCACGCACGCGATCGATCTCGCGCCCGTAGTTCGCCCGCACGCGGACGTCACGCTGCTCATACTCCTCAAGCTCGCGCAGCAACTGGTCCGCAGGGATCATCTCCCTGCGACGCAGCTTCACCTCGATCAAGTGCACCGTCGGCATCGTCCGCACCAGCGCGTCAAACGACAGGCTCCGGGCACGCTCAAAGTCGCGCTGCGCCTCATCGATGTTGCCCATCTCCAGCTTGATCGCGCCAAGCGTGTCGATGATGTTCGGCTCCGTCGGCGCCTTGGCCGCCGCACGCTCCGCCAGCGGCAGCGCCTCGGCGTGCTGCTTCAGCCCCTTGCTCAGCACAAACGCAAGGTTGTTCAGCAGTTCCAGATTGTCCTTGTCGATCTCCAGCCCGCGCCGATACGCCGCCACCGCCTTCTCAGGCTCATTGGTGTTGAAATACGTCGTGCCCATGACACTCAGCGCCGAAATCGAGATCCGCGGCTCCTTCGACCCCGCCAGGCGCTCCAGCTCCGCCAGCGCCTCGCTCCGCTGAGATTCCACCAGCAACCGGCGCGTCACGATGTTCAGTCGCATCGACTCCGGCCACCCGCCGCTGGGCATCATCGAATCCAACTGCGTTACCAGATCCGCCGGGTTCGGCCAGATCAGCGTCATCTCCTCCATCACCGACAACCCCTCGCGCACGTCAGTGAGGTTCAACGTCGACAACGCCGCCTTGACATCCGCCGACGCCTGCTCGGCACGCCGATCGATCATCGACAGCCGAGCCCGCGCAAAGCGGCCCAGCGCCGTCGTGTCTGCACCAAAGGCCGGGTTCTCAATCACCGCCCGCGCCCGCGCCGCTTCCGGCGGCACCATCGTCAGCAGCACATCCACCAGCTGCTTCCCGCTCACCGGCCCAGGACGCAGCTCCCACGCCTGGTTGAACTTGTCCGCCGCCAACTGCAGGTTGCCCACCTGCTGATGGATGAAGCCCTCCAGCGCCACCCACTTCGGATCGCCCGACTTCTTGAAGCCATCCGACGCCGCATTGGCCGCGTCAGCAATCCGACCCAGGCTCAGGAGCAGCCGGACATACGCATTGCGAACCTCATCATTCTCCGCCTGGTTCAAGCCGCTGCGCAGCTCCTCGACGGCGCGATTGACATCGCCCCGGCGCGCCCAGCACTCGGCATACATCAGCCGCGCCCGAGCGTTCTTCGGGTCCAGGCGCAGCGCTTCCTCATACTCACGCACCGCGTCCTCAAACTTCGCCGGGTCCTCAATCAGGAAGTCCGCCCGGCGAACCCGAGCCACCGCCGACCGCGGGTCCTGCTCGACGCCCTTGTCCAGGAACTTCACCGCCGACGCACGGTCGCCGCGCGCCCGCGCCAGTTCGCTGGCCAGCAGCAGCACCTGCGTGTCCTCGGACTTGTCCGGGTTCATCTCCGCCAGCTCACGACCCGCCTCTTCCAGACGCTCCAGCCGCAGCAGACACTCGACCATCCGCTTGCGCAGCAGATTCTCATCATCCTTCGGCACAGACTCGCGAGCCCGCGTATATGCCGCCAGCGCGTCAACAAACCGCCCGTTGGTGAACATCATGTCACCCAGCGTGCGATCGACGAACATCGTCTCCGGCCGCTGATAGCGCCGGCCCTTCTGAAGCACACGCATCGCCAGATCCAGCTTGCCCTGCTGCTCCATCATCCGCGCAAAGTCGATGTGCAGCGAGCCGTCCAGCAGGTTCTGGTTCAGCTTGGGCACCGCCTCATCAAACAGCGCCTCGGACCGCGTCGAATCACCCCGCAGGCCGATCTCCGCCGCGCGGAGCAGCTTCGCCTGCGTCTTGATCTCGTCCGCGTCGTTGCCCTCCAGCGCGGTGATGACCTTCGCCGCGTCATCCAGCCGATCAGCACGCAGCATGATCGTCGCCAGCGATACCGCGTTCTCCGTCACTTCCGGGTTGTTTTCGAAGATCCGCTGGCGACGGTCAATCGCCTTGGCGCGATCACCAAAGTCAAACTCAAGATTCAGCCACAACTGCACAAACGCCTGCTCGTTGATGCCGAAACGCAGCGCACCACGCGCAACCTCCAGCGCCTGGTTCGGCTCGTTCATCGCCAGCAGCACACGCATCAGCGACACGATCGTCTGCGGGTTCTGCGGCATGATCTCCATCGCACGGCGCAGCGACGCCGCACTCTTGG
>JALOQT010000073.1 GCA_025453375.1 Phycisphaerales bacterium
CGTGCTGACCGGCTTCGCTGGCGCGGCAATCGCCGCCGAACTGGGCACGATGGTCGTCGGCGAGGAGATCGAAGCCCTCGAGGCCCAGGCGCTCAATCCGGTGCGATTCCTCGTCGTGCCGCGCGTGCTGGCGACGATCATCGGTCTGGCGGTGTTGAGTGTCATCAGCAACTTCATGCACCTGCTGTGCGGCTATGGCGTGGCGGTGCTGGTCGTCGGCGTGCCGGGCCAGACGTTCATCGACAACCTGCTGGAACAGGCCAAGCCGATCGACTTCGTCACCGGCATGAGTAAGTCGATCGTCTTCGGCCTGCTCATCGGCCTGATCGCCTGCACCAACGGCCTGCGCGTCACGGGCGGTGCGGCGGGCGTCGGTCAGGCGACGACGCGGACCGTCGTGCAGTCGATCGTGTGCATCGTGATCGCTGACTTGCTGTTCACGGTCGTGTTCTTCGCGCTGGACCTGAACTGACCGGCGCGATCACCGACACGTTTGCCCAAATTGCGCATCTTGCCGCACGTCCCATATTGTGCGCACGGCTGAAATGTGGAGTAAGGCCCTGAGGTGCTCGACGCCAACGTCGCACCGACACATTTCCACATTCGCGCGAACCGTTGCATCGCCCGCAGCGAACCTGTAGGGTGTCCGCAGCAGTGGTGAGTGTGAACTTCGGCATATGTTCCGTGTGGAACAATGATCTTGACCGGGTGTGTACGTCCGGTCGCGTGCCACGGGTGACGGCCCGTGGGAAAGCGTCAGGCGGCTGGAGATCCCCAGCGACGGCTTGACATGGCCCGCGATGAATGATGGCCCGGACCAAGCCGCGCCGAAGCATCGCCAGCAGAAGGAGGTGATCCAGTGCAGAACTTCAACGGATCGATGAACAGCGGTGGGCGTAGCCCGGCGTAAGCACGCTGGAGTCCGCTCGACGGAGCCGGTTCGTCAGCCGAAACTCGCAGCCTTGCTATCGCCAAGCTCGGAGGTCAACCCTCTGACGCCCAGCCACGCAAGGCCCGCCAAGTCGGCCAGTGACAGGCCCGCCCGCCAAATCGCATGAATCCATGCCCACCCCGAGCGCGTCAAGCGCTCGGGGTGGTTTTCGTTTGGAGACGGATGGGCGTGCGGTGGCAACATTGCTACATGTCTACATGGCTACAGCGCTACATCAAGAGACAGGTCGTTGCAGGTCTTGTGCGTGCGTCGTGCACATCGCGTTGAAACAGTCGTTGATCTGTCTCTATGTAGCGCTGTAGCCATGTAGCCATGTGGTGCTGTAGCCCCGTCGGCCAGTCACGACGCACGGTCCCCGCGCCACGTCGCCATGCCTGTCGGGGCGAGGCCGGGCTTGACCCAGAGGGCCATGGTCAGGTCGTCGTGGCGGGTGCCATCGGGGTGGAGGAAGTACTGTGGGCTGAGGCCGATCTGGCGGAAGCCGAGTGACTCGTACAGCCGCACCGCCGGGGTGTTGCTCGTGTAGACCTGCAGGCGCACGTGCTCGATTCCGGGTGTGGCGGCACACCAGTCCAGCACGCGGCTGAGCATGATCTTGCCGAGGCCAACGCCGCGCCAGTGGCGGTCGATCATCATCCCCAGCGTGACATGGTGACGCATCTTGCGGCGTGGGCCGGGGCGCACCGAGCAGTCACCCAGCAGGCGCGCGACGCCGTCGTCGCCGATGTGCTCGGCGACCAAGACAAGCGTGTGGGCATCGTCGATCCAGCCGCGGATCAGGTCACGCTCCTGCTGCTCGGAGTAGTTCAGCTCGCCGCCACTCATGCCCAGCGTGCCCGAGTCCTCGGCGATCGCGTTGGCCAGGGCCATGAAGGGCAGCGCATCATCAGGATGGATCGTGCGCAGGCGCACCGATCGCCCATCGCGCGTGGTGACCTGCATCGGTTCGATCGTGGCCATGGCCGATCATTGGCTGAAGGTCGTCGCGACGGCCTGACTGCGGGTGGGGGGGGGTGAAACGTGCCCGTTGGGCTTACCGCTTCATCCGCCCGAACATCCGGTTCGGCGGCAGTTTCGTCGGGACGATCCCGCCGGGGAACTTGCTGGCGTCCACCTCGTTGCCGGGCTTGGCCACCGGAATCTCCGGGTTGACCGTCGCGACCACGCGGTTGATGACCGGCGCGGCAGGGGCCTCACCAGGCCCGCCCGGCCCGCCCGCGGAGCCACCGGGTCCGCGGCTAAAGCCGCGCCCTTCCGGCGGCGGGCTGGGGACGAAGTCCGGGTAGTCCAGCTTCGGAATCTCGGCGTTGATGAGGTTCTCGATGGTCGTCAGCAGCTCGCCGTCATCGGGCGAGACGAGGCTCCAGGCGATGCCCTCGCGGCCGATGCGGGCCGTGCGGCCGATGCGGTGCACGTAGTTTTCCGGGTCCTCCGGCAGGTCATAGTTGATCACGTGGCTGATGCCATCGACATCGATGCCGCGAGCGACAAGGTCGCTGGCCAGCAGGACCGAGAGCGACCCGGCCTTGAGGCGGCTGATGATGGCGTTGCGCTTGGTCTGGGCCTTGTCGCCGTGGATCGCGTGCGCGTCGATGCCCTTGGCCTGGAGGTACTTCTCCAGCTCGTCGACCGTTCGCTTCATCTTGCAGAAGACCAGCGTGGTGTCCGGTTCTTCGTGCGTCAGCAGGTGCGCCAGCAGGCGCTTCTTGTCCCACCGCTGCACGGGCAGGTAGAACTGCTTGACCGTCCGCGTCGTCAGCGGGCCGCTGTCGGTGGCGATGACCTTCTCGGCGTTGCGGGCGTACTTGTGCGCCAGCCGCTCGATCTCCGAACTGATCGTCGCGCTGACGAAGATCGTCTGGCGCTCCGTCGGGCACATCGCCAGAATCCGGCGGATGTCTTCGCGGAAGCCGATGTCGAGCATCCGGTCAACCTCGTCGAGCACGGCGAACTTCACCTTGCCCAGCTTGATGTGCCCGCGCTCGACCATGTCCATCAGCCGGCCAGGCGTGCTGACGACGACATGCGCCCCGCGCTTGATCGCGTCGATCTGCTTTTGCATCCGCTCGCCGCCATAGACCGCGACGGTCTTGATCGGCGTGAACTCGCCCATCTCCTGCATCTCCTGGGCGACCTGCACGCACAGCTCGCGCGTCGGCACGAGGATCAGCGCCTGGAACGGCTCATCCTTGTTGGCCGCATGAAGGATCGGCAGGCCGAAGGCGCCGGTCTTGCCCGTGCCGGTACGGGCCTGGCCGAGCATGTCCTTGCCCTGCATCAGGTGCGGGATGAGCAGGGCCTGAATCTTCGTGGGGTGCTTGAAGCCGCAGGCATCAAGCCCCTTGAGCACGCTGGCCCGCAGGCCCATGTCGGCGAAGGTCTTGGAGGTGTCGAAGAGTTCGGAGCGATGGTCAGTCGTGTTGGCCGACTGCATGCCCGTCGAGCCATCGAGCACTTCGTGGCCGTGGTGCGTGCCGGTGGCCGGCTCATCGCGGCCCGTGGCTGCGGCCCCGACGCCCTGCACACCGGCGTGCGAGCCAGGGCTGTGGTTGGTGGCCGGGAATGGCTCGTGGGTGGGGGTGAGGGGGGTGGTGTGGGAGGTCGCGTGGTGCGCGTCGTGTGGTTGCACGTCAGAGTGATTCGTCGTCACGATGGAAAGTCCAGTCCGTCGCCGCGCGGAGGCCCGAATGCCAACAGGTGGCGGGCCGGGCGCTCAGCGAACGCCAATCGCGGACTGATTGCCTACCGCGAACACCGACCCAACCGACTGAAAACTGCTGCGCCCGAGTTGGCGGCACGGGGAAGTATAGCCGAAGGGGTCGGAAGGAGGTGTCAGTGCTCAGGGCCGAGGGGAGGAAGAAGCGACGAAGCGACGGAGCGACGGAGGGGAAGGCAGGGGGAGACACCTCCACACGCCGTCTTCCGATGCCGGCTGCCGGACGCCAGATGCCCTCCTGTCCTAATGGCTGATGCCTGATGCCTCTCTGCGCCCATTCGCCCGCGCCCTACGCTCTGGCCATGACAACTGCCGCTCCCGCGCTTTCCGTTCGTGACTCGATCATTCCGGTTGGTGCTGCCGCGCCGATGTTTGAACTGCCGACGACCGTCCGCGGCGAGACCTGGAAGCTCGCCGACGCGATCAAGAAGGGTGACGTCGTACTCTCGTTCTTCCCCATGGCCTTCACCGGCGTGTGCAGCATGGAGATGGAGTGCATCACCAAGGAGTTCGCCAAGCTCCAGGCCAAGGGCGGAGGCCACTCGACGGCCGTCGGCATCTCCTGTGACTCCGGCCCGGCGCTGGGCGCATGGGCCACGCAGCTTGGCCTGACGCACACCCTGCTCAGCGACATGCACCGCACCGTCTGCAAGGCCTATGGCCTCTATTGGCCCGACATGAACATCGCCTGGCGCGGCACCGTCATCGTCGGCACCGATGGCAAAGTCAAGTGGAGCCAGAAGCGCGACATCCCCGCTGCGTTCAAGCTCGACGAAGTCCTCGACGCGCTGTCGTAACGGCCTCGGCTCGACCGCTGTGGAGGACCTGTTCACCACAGAGGCACAGAGGCTCGGAGAAGACAAGGCAGAGAAGTCAGGAGTGAGGTGAGAAGCGGTGGTGCTGACCTTGCGCAGTGGTGCAGACCTCGCGCAGTGGTGCTTGATGACTCACGACGCAACTGCGCAGCGGGTACCCCGGACCTCCGGGCCGGGCGTACTGCCGCGGATGCCCCAAGCTTCGTGTCATCAAAGCGATGACCGAGGCCAGCGATCTCAATCGCTTCCCCCAACTCCGCCGCCTCTCTCCGAATCTGTCTTCTCCCCAACTCTGTGCCTCGGTGGTGAGACCGCTTCGGTTTCGTCTCAGCGGGTACAGTCGCCCATGACCGTCCTGTCCAGCACGCTGACCGATGCCCAGCGCGTCACGCGGCTGGCGCCATCGCCGACTGGCGCGCTGCACTTGGGCAACGCGCGGACGTTCGTCATCACCTGGGCGCTGGCGCGGCAGCGCGGCTGGCGTTGCCTGCTGCGAATCGAGGACCTGGACGGCCCGCGCGTCAGGCCCGGCGCGGCGGAGGGCATCATGCAGACGCTCGGCTGGCTCGGCCTGGATTGGGACGGCCCGGTGCTCATTCAGTCGGCGGACATGACGCCTTATGTGCAGGCGATGCGCTTGCTCGCCCGCGGGCCGAAGGATGCAGGCGTCTCCGGCGAATCCGGTCCATGGCTCGGCGGCCTGGTCTATCCCACCACGCGCTCGCGTCAGACACCCGCCGACTCCCCCGCCAGCGCCCCGCAAGCCGGTGCGCACGAAGCCCGCTTCGACGCTTCGATGCGCCCGCTCGACTGGGCGACGCCGCGTGAGTTTGTGCACGGCGGCGGCGCGACGAGTGAGGCGGCAGCGGCCTGGCGTTTCGCCGTGCCCGATGATGGCTCGGCGCTTGTGCAGTTCGTCGATCAGTTCGCCGGGCCGCAGGCGATCGACCCGAGCCGCTCGGTGGGCGACTTTGTCGTCTGGACCAAGCAGGGCGTGCCGGCGTATCAGTTGGCGGTGGTGATCGACGACGCTCGCCAGCCGTGGGGGGCCGCTGGCGGCAGTGATGCCGGCCGCGGCGTCACCGACGTCATCCGCGGTGATGACCTGCTGGACTCTGCCGCGCGACAGCAACTGCTCATCGCGGCCCTCCGCCGCGTCGGCGAGCCGCACGTGCTGGGCGCCTCACCCCACCCGATTCGCTACACACACCTCCCGCTCGTCCTCGGCCCCGACGGCCGGCGCCTGGCCAAGCGACATGGCGACACGCGCGTCGATCGCTTCCGCGCCCTGGGCGTCCCCGTCGAGCGGCTCATCGGCCTGCTGGC
>JALOQT010000074.1 GCA_025453375.1 Phycisphaerales bacterium
GGCTTCGTCGATCAGCGGGGCCAGCGGCACGCGGCGCGAGCGCGGGGGGCGGGCGCGGGCGAAATCCAGCAGGCTGTCGCTGAGGCGCTCCAGCCGGCCGATGACGCGGACGAGCAGGGCCGAATCGGCGGGCGTGAGGCCGCGGCCGGGGTGGGGCGGGGCGGCGGCGAGCTTGTCGGCCAGGCCCTTGGCGACGGTCAGGGGCGTGTTGATCTCGTGGGCGAGGCCGGCGGACATCATGCCCAGGCTGGCGAGGCGGTCGGCGTCGGCGAGGTTCTGCTTGGCGCGCTCCAGGAGCTGGTTCTTGCGGTGCAGGTCGCTGGCGATGCGCTCGACCTGGGCCAGCGCGTCGGCCAGGCGTGTTTCGCTCTCGCGCATGGTGCGGACGGTGGCGTTACGCGAGCGCATGATCTGGCCAAGCTCGTCGGCGGGGATGAACCGCTCGGGGATGATCTCGCGGGCGCGGTCGGATTCCTGGACCGCTTCGTCAGCATCAAGCACGGCGCGAATGGGCCGCCAGACGTGACGCGGCAGGACGAAGACCTCCAGCGCAAAGGCGATGAGGGCGTAGACGGCCAGCAGCGCGACGACGACGATGACATAGAGCCACGTGACGGCCTGGCGGGCGGCCTGCAACTGCACCTCGGCGGAGAAGTAGGTGCCCAGGCGATCGCGCACGAGCACGCGCGGGCCGGCGGAGGCGGAGGCGGTGAGGGTCACGGGTGTGCCGCTGGAGGCATCGAGCTGGCGGGCGAGATCGGGGTCGATGTTCAGTTCGAAGGCCGAGCCGGCGCGGAGCGTGACATCCGGCGGGAGGCGACGCTGCAGGGCGGTGATGGCGTCCTGACGCTGGGCATCGTTGAGATTGGCCAGATCAAAGAGGCTGAGTTTGGCCGTCAGCAGGTCGACGACGAGGCGGGCCTCGTGCTGCTCGGCCTCGCGAACGATGCGGCCGACGGCGGGGCGCAGGGCCAGAACGAGCACGGCGGCGAGGGCGAGGGAGAAGATCGTGTGCAGGACGATGAGCTTTTTGCGGATCCGCATGCCGGCGAGGAGACTGCCGGTGGATCGCAATGCGGGCACGCGAATGAGCTTGGGCCAGAAGGGCGGGGGCGGGAGGGGCTCGTCTTGGAGGGGTGCGGGGGCGGGGTGGGGGGCTGGCGTGGGGGCTGGGGTGGGGGCTGGGGCTGGGGCGGGGCAAATGGCCAAATGGCCAAATGTTGAATGGTCAAGGTGAAGCTGGCGGGCGGGAGGCTGGGGGGCGGGAGGCTGGCGCGGGTCGCGTGGCGCGGCAGGCGGGGGTGCCTCGTGATGCGCAGCCGGCGCCTTCGGCAGCGCCGGGGGGCGGGCGGCGGCCGGGGAAGCCGGGTGGGCGTGGGCCGGGCGGGGGCGGGCCGGGGGGGGGTGAACGTGGGGGCAAGGCTGGTGGTGCGGGGCCGGCGAGCGCGGGGCCGGAGGTGTCGGGCAAGAAGATCAAGCGGCAGGAGATCGTCGTCGTCGAGGCCAACACGGGGGATGTTGCGCGTGATGCGGCGCTGGCGCACATTTCGGCGGCGGCGGCGGTCTATCCGAAACTGGACTTGAACGAACTGCAATTGCCCAGCGGGCTGGACGCGCGCGATGCGGGCCTGGCGCATGCGATTGTCGATGGGGTGCTCAAGCGGTGGATCACGCTGGAGCGGCTGGTGGCCAAGGGGTGTCGCCAGCCGCTGAGCTCGCTGCACCCGGCCGTGCGCGGGGCGCTGCTGGCCGGGGCGGGGCAGATTGTGCTGCTGGATCGCGTGCCGAGCCACGCAGCGGTGAACCACGCGGTGGAGTGGACCAAGCGCAGCTTCGTCGCCAGCGGGATGACGATGGCGCGGGGCACCTCCGGCCTGGTCAACGCGGTACTGCGGCGGGTGGTGGAGATGGTTGAGGGGTCGGTGGTCGGGGTGATTGGTGCGGGCGGGGGTGAGAGCGGGGGCGGGGGCGCGGACGGTGCGGAGAGCGCGGGCGTGTCAGCGCGGGCCATCGGTGGGCAGCGTGAGGTTGTGCTGCTGGCCGAGGCGTGGTGGGCGGATCGGATGACGATTCCGCTGGCGGCTGAGGACGCGCAGGGGCGGGCGCTGGGCCTTCGATTGAAGCTGGACGTGCTGCCACCGGCCGATGAGCCGCTGCATGTCTGGAGCGTGCTGACGGGCGTGCCGCGGACGGTGCTGGAGATGTGGCGCGAGACCTATGGGCTTGATCGTGCGCGGCAGTGGTCGTTGCACAGCCTGCAGAGCGCGCCGGTGGTGATCAACGCGGAGGAAGTCGGCGGGTATGCCGGGCTGAAGGGTGACGCGAGCGTGACGGCGCACAGTGATGCGCTGCATGCGGTGTGGACAGGCGGGGGTGGGGGTGCGGGAAAGGGTGAAGGTGGAAGGTTGAATGAGAAACCTTCCGAAGGCTCGAGCGCGAAGGAATCAACAAGCGGTTTCTCATTCGACCTTCAACCTTCAACCTTCTCCTCTCTCGGCGTCGGGGCGTTTCTGGATCGGCATCAGCGGCGGGTGTGGGTGCAGGATGTGGCCAGCGCCGGTGTCGTGCGGGCGGTGGTGAAGATCCTCGCCAGCGTGAAGGGTGACGGGGGACGGGTGAGTGAGCCACTGGCCGGGGCTTCGAGCGCGAACGCGCGGGCGGGGGTGGGCACTGGCGGCGTGATGCGTGTGGCGGATCTCTGTGCCGGGCAGGGGACCAAGACGCGGCAGTTGGCGTTGGCGTTGAGCGAGGCGGAGATCATCGCGACGGATATCGACACGCAGCGCCGCCGCGCGCTGATGGCGACGTTTGGGGCCAGCGGTCGCGTCAAGGCGGTGGAGTTCGACGCGGTCAAAGCCGCGGCGTATGACGGCTGGGCGGACCTGGTGCTCCTGGATGTGCCATGCTCCAACCTGGGCGTGCTGGCCCGACGGCCGGAGGCGAAGTATCGCTACGGCGACCACAGCATGGGCCAACTGATGCGCCTGCAGCGGGAGATTCTCATGCTGGGGCGGACGGTGGCGCGTGATGGGCGGAGAAGCGACGGAGCGACGGAGCGACGGAGCGACGGAGGGGACACAAATAGCCACATGCCACATGGCCAAATGGCCAAAGGCTTTGAGAGTTCGGTGGGCGGTGGTGTTGCTCCGGGATCGCGTGACGTTGTCAATGGTGCGCCCCGTTTCGGCCTGCTGGTCTATAGCACGTGCAGCATCGAGCCGCGGGAGAATCAGAAGATGACACGCTGGGCGTGCGACACGCTGGGGCTGACGCTGATCGGCGAAGAACTCACCCTCCCCAGCGGCGGCCTGGGCAGCGGCGGCGCCCGGACGTATCAGGATGCCAGTTACGTCGCGGTGATGAGGGTGAAGTAAGTGGATGAGTAGGCGTCAGGCGTCAGGCGTCAGGAGAGGCCGAGGGATAAGGGATAAGGGATAGGGGATCGAGGGATCGAGAAGAGAAAACGGCCCCCGATCGCTCGGAGGCCGTGTCGCTTTCTGCTGATGCCTGATGGCTGATGGCTGATGGCTGATGCCTTCTACGCCTTCTGCACTCTTGCCTTCACTCGGCCCTCGGCCCTCGGCCCTCGGCCCTGCGCCCTTCTGAGCCGCGCTCGCGGCTCACGCCGCAAATCGCGGGGCCCTCTTGCTTTCGTACTCGCCTTCGATGACCGTCAAACCGACCCCCCCACCCACCCCCGCGCCCGGCCCACTGCCGGCGCGGCCGAACTGGACCGTGATCGGCTGGCTCGTCGCCCCGACGATCGTGCCGCGCTGGGCGGTGATGAGGTACTGCACCGCGGCGGTACCGGCGGAGATCGAGGCATCGACGAACTTCTTGACACTGGTGATCGCCGCCTGCTGCCAGGGGCCGAAGGTGCTGGGGCTGCTGGCCTGCGCGGTGCGGCGCTGGATGACATAGACCGTGCCGGAAAGCCCCGGCGGGTTGTTGCATTCAAACCGCACGGTCAGGTTGCCACTATTGATATCCAGCGCGACCTGCGCACCCGTCGGCGTGCCGGGGGGCACACCAAAGTTCGGCACCTTCGGCGCAGGGATCTGCATAATGCTATAGACCTTGTTCGGATCGGCCTGCTCGACGGCAAACGCGCGAACCTTCTTGACATCGTTGGTCGCGATCCCCCGCGAAGCCTTCTTCACGGCACGCCAATTAGCGCTGGCCTCGGTAAACGCGGCCCGAGCCGCCTGCCACTGCGCCCAGGCCGCATTGGCATCGCTGGTGGCCTGCTTGAAGCCGTTGGCATCCTGCTGGCTGAGCCCAAGGGCCGCGAACTGCTCGGTGACGATGGGATCACGCACATTCATCCAGTTGAGGAAGTCACGATCAACGGCGGGAACAACTGAGGTAGAACCGGGCATGGATGGCTCCTTGTGTAATGCCCAGCGCCACTCAGCCCGGAGCAAACGCCCCGGAACTGCCGAGCGACGCACAGCCAGAGCGTCGGCCGGAAACCCCCTCGACTTTCGCACCAGTCCGAAACTTCGTCACAATCGTGTCATCTTGCCACCGGAACCGGCAAGACTTGCGCGATTCGGGCTCTACGGCCAACTCTTGGACAGGGTGGGGCCCCCGCTCACCGCCGACGCCCGCCCACCGACACGGCGGTTGATGGCAGATTCGCCTCGCGCGGGCACGTTCCGGCCCATCGACCACCCCGACCCTGTTCCGAGGGCACGCCCGATCGTGCGAAACCGACGGGCATTTCCGAACAGAATCTTCTTACGCTTTGCTGGCATCCGATCGAAACACGTGGTACTTTCCACGCTGACGACTCGTGTCGTTTCAGGCTCACCTCCATCGCTGGTGGGGGATGGTCCGCAGCCGATGCTCAATCGGCGTGTCCGCTGGGGAGCGAGCCAAGGAGGCGTTGAACGATGAAAATGGCATCCACGACTCTCGCTTCAGGCGAACTGTCGGGCGATTTGAGCCCCGTACACAGCCCGGTCGGCGTTCGGATCGCTGTGGCCGCGCTAAGCGCCCTCGCCTTGGCCAGCACTGCCCTGGCGCAGTGGACGCCGCCGCCGCTGGCCGATCCGCCCGCCGATGGGGGGATGTTTCAGTGGGCGACGGTGGGGGCACTTAACAACCCGGCGTACAACGGCACGCCGGGGAATCCTCCCGCGTTCGGGGCCACGCCTGTGGGGCGTGGTAGCGTGAACTACGCCTATCGGATCAGCCGGACAGAACTGACGCATGGGCAATATCTGCCGTTCATCAACTCATTGCTGGGTAATCCTGCGACGGTCGCAGCCTTGGGTGCCCGGTTTGGCAGTCGTAACGTGACTATTGACGGGTCCGGACAGATTCCCGATGGCTTTGAGTTGGCAAGCGAAGGCCCCAATGACTCACGCACATTCGTCCTTCGCGATCCGGGATGGACAAACGTCTCTGTGCAACTGACGTGGCGGATGGCGGCGCTCTATTGCAACTGGATGCACAACGGGCGGGGGAACACCGTGGATGCATTCATCACCGGGGCGTACAACACCGACACGTGGAGCCGCCTGCCCAATGGAACGATGACCGACGAAGCCAGTCGGCTGCCGGGGGCGAGGTTCTTCATGCCCACGATCAGTGAGCGGATGAAGGCGGCCCACTACGACCCCAATCGATTTGGCCCTGGGCAAGGCGGATACTGGCTCTACGGCAATCGCACTGATGCCGAGCCTATCTACAGCTTTCCCGGCGTGCCCGATTCTCAAGGCCGCATGCCCACGGCGACCTATGCCGGTGGGTTTTTCAACCCCGTGCCCGTCGGCGTGCTGGCCGACCAGCAAAGCCCGTGGGGATTGTGGGACGCCGCAGGCGGGTGGAGTGAGTGGTGCGAGGGTTCAGCTTTTGGAGGTCCGGTTTCTGGCGGACTGTTGGATGGTGACCGTCTTGATGGCTTTGGGTCTGGTAGTTTGTGGAATCTCGAGAATGCAACACTTCGGATCGCCAGTGTGATTCCCGCTCCTAGTTCCGCTGGAGCGGTAGGGGTTGCGATGTTGGTTCTTTCTCGCAGGAGGCGTTGAATCATGAGCAAGTTACTCGCGGTGAGGGTCGGTATCGGGCTTTCCATAACACTGGTTCCTACAGCAATAAGTAGTGCACAGCTTTCTCCATCATGCACGTTTGATCGACCCATCAAAGTGTGGAAGCTCTCTACCGCGGAAAATGCCTTACCTGAGCAAGTCGAAGTGGGTATAAGCGAGCTAGACGGGTGCGAGGCCTGGATCGATCCGAACTGGCCCCATCCGCTGCCAACTGGGCAGGTGAATGATCTCGACTGGGCTCCGAGAATCATCATCCGACCCAAGAACGAGCCACGAAACAACGACGCTGATTATTCGATGACGTGGTGGGTCTACCGCGCTGATACTGGTGAGCGACTGGATATTGACAGTATTACGTTTATCGGCACACCGACGGAGGCGTTCGCCGATGCCGATGGCTGGCCGCAGCCAGGGCGCGAATACCGCCTAATTGTCGCGGGTCCACCGGAACTTGCTCCGTGGGATCGCCCTGACTCCAATGCAGAGAGCGTTGGTTTCTTGCAAGATGGAGTCCTGACCCACGGTGCTCGGCACATTCGAGAAGTTCGCGGGTATGGAGCCGGGGCCTACTACTTCGAGAATGCCGCAGAGACGATACCGATTCTCGATCCACGCCCCAAAATCGGTCCGGTTGACGGGCCGAACGATCCTTTAGGGAACTTTCGGTACTTCAAGCCGACCGAGCCGCGTACCTTCCCACCACAGGCGCAGGGACCGAGCCAAAAAGAATGGTCGTATCGCATCCGAATGCGAATCGGCGTGACTGGGGACTTGGGAACTGTCGAATCTGGTGATATCGCGCGTATTGAGGCACGCCG
>JALOQT010000075.1 GCA_025453375.1 Phycisphaerales bacterium
GTCTTTGCGCGGCCGCGGCGGCTGGCGAGTCTGGCGATGCTGTTTGCCGGGGGCTTGGCACTGGCGTGCGGTATTGCGCTGATTGACCCGCGGGCGATGATCGCGGCGGCGTGCGTGCCGGCGGCGCTGGTCGCGGCGGTGCTGGCGGTGGCGTATGAGCGGCGCACGGCTTTGGCGGTGGCGAGTTTGTTGGGACTCGCCGGGGCGCTGGCGGTGCGGCTGCCGATCGAGGCGGCGGTGCTGCCATTGGCGGCGGCGGGGCTGGTCGTCTGGCAGTTGCGCGAGATTCGCCATCGCGGGACGCTGATCCGCACGGGCGTGATTGCCGGGGCGCTGCTGGTGGCGATGACGCTGCTCGTCGAGCAGTTGAGTCTGCCCTTGTCCGAGGCGGCGCTGCCGCAGATGCTGTTTGCGGCCGGGGCGGCGGGGGTGGGCGTGCTGCTGGCGTGCTTTGTGGTGCTGGGCTTGCTGCCGACGATTGAGCGGGCCTTCGGCGTGCTGACGCCCTTGACGCTGATTGAACTGCGCGACCCGCGCCACCCGCTGCTGCAGGTGCTGCAGCAACGCGCGCCGGGCACGTGGGTGCACTCGATGAACGTGGCGAACCTGACGGAGCAGGCGTGCCAGGCGATCGGCGCTGATGGCCTGCTGGCGCACGTCGGGGCGCTGTATCACGACTGCGGGAAGATGAACCGGCCGGAGATGTTCGTCGAGAACCAGTCGGGGATCAACCGGCATGACAAACTGTCGCCCTCGATGAGCCTGCTGCTGATTGTCTCGCACGTGGCTGATGGGCTGGAGATGGCGCGGGAGCATGCGCTGCCGCAGCCGCTGTGGCACTTCATTGAGGCGCACCACGGGACGACGGTGGTGGAGTATTTCTATCACCGGGCGCGCAAGCAGCATGACGAGGCGTGCCAGCAGGCGGGCAAGAGCGTTGATGGGCAGCCCGATGAGAAGCAGTATCGGTATCCGGGTCCGAAGCCGCGGACGAAGGAAGTGGCGGTGATGATGATCTGCGACGCGGCTGAGGGCGCGGCGCGGGCGATGACGGATCCGACGGCGGTGAAACTGGAGGCGATGGTGCGGTCGATCGCCGACAAGCGGCTGGCCGACGCGCAGTTTGACCAGTGCGAACTGACGATGCGGGAGATCAGCACGATCGTGGCGACGGTGTCGCGCAGCCTGGCGAGCATCCACCACGGGCGCGTGGCGTATCCGGACGCAGCACGGCGTGGCGCAGGGGCCGCCGGGGCACCGGGCGGCGGGCCGAAGCCGATCGTCAGCCAGGGATGAGGGGCGTGGGGGGGCGTGAGACGTGAGACGTGAAAAATGTCGGGGGCGTTTGGCTGGTTGCAGGAAGCGAGCGTCGCGCAGCGATACCTCCGCTGAGACCTCGGCCCTCGGCCCTGAGCCCTTCCCTGCATCTGCCTTGATGCCTGTTGGGCCGTGGCCCTATCCTCTGGATATGGCGATCAAGCCCGAGGATGTGTATGTGATTCCGTCTCCGCCGCCGAGCAGCGTGGAGAGTGTGTATCTGCGTGAGGTGGTCAAGGGGTTCGGGATCACGTTTCGGCACATGCTGACGAGCTTCGGCCAGGGCAAGACGAGCCGGACGATGCAGTATCCAGAGCAGCGCCGTGAGGATTTGCCGCTGGAGAAGGGCGGGATTCACCCGGGGAACTTCCGGGCGTTTCACCGGCTGAACAAGGACGAGGCGGGGCGGGTCAAGTGCGTCGCGTGCATGATGTGCCCGACGATCTGCCCGGCCAAGTGCATTCACATCGTCGCCGGGGAGAGCCCGTGGGAGGATCGCGAGAAGTATCCGGTCAAGTTTGAGATCGACGAGCTGCGGTGCATCTACTGCGGCATGTGCGAGGAGGCGTGCCCGGTCGACGCGATCGAACTGACTCCGGTCTACGACATCGTCGGCATGACGCGCCAGGAGATGATCTTCGACAAGGAGAAACTCCTGAAGATGTACGACCTGACGATCAATCGCAAGCCGATGTGAGCCGGGCCGGAGGCAGGGCCACATGGCTACATGGCTACAGCGCTACATAGCTACATGAAGACAGGGTGATGGGCGATCGGTCGCGTTTGGTGCACCGGCCGCGTCAGGCGGACGATGTATTCATGTAGCCATGTAGCCATGTAGCCATGTAGTGCTGTTGGCTCGCAGTGTCAGGGTGGGAGTAAGGGTGTGAAGGTGGGAAAGGTTTGGGGGTGTGGTTTGGGGCTTAGGTGGGGAGGCTTGGGGAGTTTCTCGGCGGATGGGTGATTGCTGCTAGCAAATGGCGAGTTTTTGTGGTAGGCTGACAATATGTTCGGTTGCTGCATCCCCACGTCTTTGGGGGTGATCGGGCCGAGCTGCATCCAGCCCAAGGGGAATGACGCGCTTCGGCGCGGGTGCTGTGTACGGCGCTTGACGCGTAGGTGAAGCGCTGCCGCGGGGTGCGGAGTGACCGGAAGACGAAGTGTGGTCAACTGAGCAAGTAAGGAGTCGACCGTGAATATGAAGAATGTGACGACGGGTGTGGGTGTGCTGGCGGTGCTGGCTGGCAGCATGGTGTCGGTCGGTGCGATCCGCGATACGCGGACCGAAGCCAACGTTCCGAGCGTGGCGCGGATGGGCGATCCGGCCAATGCGCGGTTCACCATCACGGTGACGGCAGACTACACCGTGGACTTCATCCGCTTCGGTGGGACGTGGGGCGCTTCGCGCGACTTTTCGTGGATTCGCGAGGCGATGGTGCGGGTGATCCCGCCGGCGAGCACGGGCGCGGCGCCGTTTGTGGTCAATGCCAGTGCTGCTGGCGTGACGACGGCCGGGACGTACAACGGGTTTGGATTCTGCCCGACGCCGATCCCGACGGTAGTTGGCGACGTGTGGGAGTTTGAGTTCTTCGACAACGTCGATGACGCGACGAGCGTGCCGACGGGGACGGGTGCCGGGTTCGGGGCGTATGACTCGATCTGGACGAGTGTGACGGTCTCGCTGGATGACGGCCCGCGGGCGGCATTCCCGGGGCCGATTGGGTCGGACTTTGTCAGTTTCACGGGCGTGAACAGCGATGGCTTGTTCGGCAGCGCGTCGAACTCTGTGCTGACCTGGAACGTGACGACGCCGCTGACGGCTCAGTCGCCGGCGCTGCGGACGGTGGCGCGCGGGACGGCGCTGACGGGGCAGAGCGCGGACAACACGATCGCGGCGCAGATGTCGATTTCGAACATTCATGTGACGCCGCCGCCGGGCTCGGGCGTGGCGCCGTTTGTGGCGTTTGCCAATACGGCGTTCCCGTCGTCGGTGACGGTGATCGGCAACACGGCGCTGGCCGGGCTTCAGAATGGCGGCGTGGGTGAGTGGACATTCCGGTTCTTCCAGAGCGCGGATCTGACCTCGACGGGCACGCTGGGCGATGAGGCAGGCGTGGATGCGATCTGGACGAACGTTCGGTTTGAACTGCTGGATGCGGCGCCGGTCAACACGCCTCTGGGCGATGACCCGAGCGGTCAGTTTGCCACGACGGTGGGTGGCGGGCAGATTCAGTGGTATCGCTTCAACCTGACGCAGCCGATCAGCCGTGCTCGGAACAACGCGTTCAGCATCGATAACGAAGGCTCGACGACGACGCCGGTGAACGACACGTTCATGGCGATGTATCAGGGCTTTGATGGCTTTGCGCGTGCGGCGGACGTGGCCGACGGCAGCAACGACATCGCGATGCTGAGCTTCGGTGCCGACACGCGTGCGGCCAACCCGGGCCCGACGGCGGGTGTGGCGTATAACGGGCGTGACGGCGGCCTGGCGGCTGGCGAGTGGTATCTGGCCGTTGGCGCCGGTGGCACGGCGGCGGCGCCGCCCACGTTCGGCGGTCTGTTCAGCATCATCAACGTGCCGGCGGCGGCGTCGGGGCCGAACCTGCTGACGAACATCGCGCTGATCAACAACAGCCTGACGCTGCCGACGCCGACGGTTCCGGCTGGTGCGGTGGATATCGGGACGGTGGGCACGGGCACGCCCGGGACCGAGGCGATCATCACGCGGACGTGGACGGCGCCGACCGATGCGTCAGCGTTCCAGTGGTATCGCTTCGTGACGACGGCCGATGCGACGGACCAGACGGGCTTCTATCTGGACATCGACACCGAGGGCACGGCGCCGACGATCACCGGTGCGGTGCTGCCGGCTGATACGGAGATGGGTCTGTATGCCGCCAATGGTCTGATCCTGCTGTCTGATGATGATGACGGCAGCGGCAGCCGCTCGGCGATCAGCCTGGGTGATCGCTTGCCGAACCGTCCGGCGGTGACGACCTTGCCGAGCGCGGCCGGCGTGGCCCGCAACGGTCGCGACGGCATCCTGCCGGCTGGCGAGTATTACCTGGCGGTGTCGTTCTTCAACACGCTGTATCCGGCGGGCACCTCCACGACGCAGTTTGAACTGCCGTTGCCGGCGGCCGCGGCGATTGCGGCGCCGGAAGACGTGATCGTCAACTTCCGCACGAACCTGCCCGGTGGTGGGCCGACGTGCAACAGCCGTGCGAACTTTGCCGGCCCGAACCAGGACACGACGCCGGACGCCGCGCTGACGGCTGACGACATCATCGTGTTCCTTGGGTACTACTTCGGCAACGCGACGGGTGCACCGATTGCGGGCAACCCGGCCAGCCCGGCGAACCTGCGGGCGGACGTCTCCGGCGCGAACCAGAACGCGTCGGCTCCGGACGGGACGTTGACGGCTGACGACATCATCGTGTTCCTTGGGTTCTACTTCCAGGGCTGCCCGTGAGTGAGCGGGCTGAGGTTTGCGGGCTGAGGGCCGAGTGAGCATGCGGCCGTCGGCTGATGAGTGACTTTTCAACGCCCCGCGCTGTGCGCGGGGCGTTTTTCATTGTCGTGGCCTTGGGTGATTGGCTGGCGCACGTGACGTGGTTTGTGGTAGGCTGCGGGGATGACGACTGGGCGGTTCATCTGGCCACCGGCGGGGCGGCGTGAGGGGGGCGACCCTGGCGCGGGCGATGCCGCACGCGCTGGGGCGGCTGCACGCGAGGCGGTGCGGGGCGAGCGAGGTGCAGCGCGGGGTGGGGCGCAAGTGTGGAGTGCAGTCGAGCGGACGTGGATCGGGGTGGTCAGTTCGCCGCTGGAGGCACGACTTCGCGAGGCGGGCCTCAGCGTGACGGGCGTGCTGGAGGGGAGCGATGCGAGTTGCTGGCGGTGCGGGCATGATGTGGGGCCGCATGAGGTGGATGGGGCGGGGTGCGCTCGATGCCGCGGGATGCGGCTGAATTGGCAGGCGGCGGTGCGGGTCGGGCCGTATCGATCTGGACCGATTGGCGGGGCAAGCGACGCGAGCGAGGAGGCGGGGCAGCCCTGGGGGACGCCGGCGGCGGTGCGGGTGGGCGCGGTGCTGGCGGGGGCGATTCGAGAGGTGAAGTACGGCAGGTTTGCCGCGTTGGGGGAGGACCTGGGGCGACGGCTTGGCGTGGCGTGCCGGCGGCGGCTGATCGATGTGGGGATGGAGGGGGCGATGGTGGTGGTGGTGCCGGTGCCGACGAGCTGGAAGAGGCGGCTGCTGCGGGGGATCGACCACCCGCGGGTGATCGCGCGGGGCGTGGCGCAGGAGTTGGACTGTGTGATGTGGAGCGGGCTGAGTCGGAGCGAACGGCCGAGCCAGACGCTGCTGGCGGCCAGCGAGCGTGGCGAGAGCGTGCGAGGCACGATGCGACTGGGGTGGCGAGCG
>JALOQT010000076.1 GCA_025453375.1 Phycisphaerales bacterium
GCCGACGTCCTTGGGGTTGGTCACCAGCAGCGCCGGCGCCTCGGCCTTGGCCATCAGTTTCCGCAGCGCCGCAAGCCGCCGCAGCGGATGCTCGTGGCTGTGGCGATTGGCCTGGCCCGATGAACGGGGCCCAGCGCCGGTGGGGGTGGGAGCGGCGGGGCGGGAACGAGCTTTGGAAGCGGTCTTGGCCATAGCAACCCTGAGCGGGCCCGATCCCCGGAACATGCAGGTTCCCGGACCGAGCTGCCAGGTGGGGATGATAGTGCCCGAGTTGGCCGATTTCCCGCGAAAACACCCCGATGCCATGCGAACAGAGATCGATCATACGAGAACATGATCGATTCGTGCACTTTGGGGGCTGTCAAGACCTGGCCGACACCACGGCCAACGCCTACCGCGCGGGTGCGGGCTGGCGGTGAGTGTGCATGACCGGTGGATTAGCGCATCGGCAGCGGCGTCAGGCGGCTGGGGCGGTCCATCAGCCAGAAGCGGCCCATGTCCGACTGGATCAGGCGGAGGTTGGTGTCCACGGTGTAGGCCATGGTGTTCTGGATATCGACGGTGCGGGTCGTCGAGCCGACCTCCTGCGGGGAGGGGTCGGAGAGCACGTCCTGGTGCTGGGCCGTCTGGGCGCAGCCGCCGAACACGCCGACCACCGCACACACAGCCAAGGGCAGAACCAGACGGGCGGCAGATTGGCGAGAACGACGAGTCGTGCGCATCGAGAACTCCTTGCGTGGGCCGAGGTTGTAGCGATTTGCACCGCCAAGGTCAAGCCTAGCCCGGTCGATCGCTTCGATTCGCCCAACCCCGCCGAGGGGTTCCACCCAGTCTGCACCGTCCCCCCCACCCCCCCACCCCCCCCCCGCCCCCACCCCCCCAGCGCCCGCCCACCCCCTCCCGCTGCAGCTAGTGGGCCGTCACAGGCCGACTGGGTAACCCCGGGCGGACCTTGTGGGCAGGTCGTGGACAACCGATAGTTCTTTCATGGACCCGGTTTCAGGCGTGATGGCCTTCAAGCAAGCCCAGGTGATGCAGTCTGCCGCGATGAAGGTCGCGAAGATCGCGCTGGACACGCAGAAGTCTGCGGGGCTGGCAGTCAACACGCAGTTGGCCCAGCGCATGGTGCAGAGCAGCAGCGGCCAGATGGCCAAGGCGACTGATGCGATGCTCAAGGCCTTCGCCGCCCCGCCCGGGGAACTGGATATCTACGGCTAACGCTTTGGCAATCTGCGCCCTTTTGCACGGAGGCGCGGAGACGCGGAGGGAGGAAGGGGGAGATGCAGTCGCGCAGCGACGTTTGCTGCGTCACTGTGCCACTGTGCCACTGTGCCACTGTGCCACTGTGCCACCGCCACCACCACCACCCACTCAGCAGCCTGCGAAGTACCGGCCGAGGTAGACGATGATGTCGTCGGCGGTGAACAGCGAGTCTGGGCCGACGGACTGGTTCGGGCCGGCGATGTCTGACCGTGCGTCGGACGAGAAGTAACGCCCGAGGAACACGATGATGTCATCGGCCGTCAGTTCGCC
Organism: Phycisphaerales bacterium; assembly: GCA_025453375.1. Taxonomy (GTDB): domain Bacteria; phylum Planctomycetota; class Phycisphaerae; order Phycisphaerales; family UBA1924; genus JAJTGZ01. The sequence continues at coordinate 1,534 of JALOQT010000076.1, forward strand.
ATCCGGCGGCGAGGCCTGCGCGGTGCCGGACACATCCGCGGCACACACGATGCGGAAGTTGCCCGGGCTGGTGACGCTCACCGTCCGCCCGTCGGCATCACGCGCGACGATGCGGATTCGCGCCTGGCCCGTCGGCGAGTCCGGCACGGTCCAGTTGAAGTTCCACGAATCCGGCCCGGCGTTCTGCAGCGTGACGGGGAACGTCTCGCCGCCGTCAGTCGAGAGCTGGATGTCCGTGCTGACGACCGCGACGTCATCGTCGGTGATCCAGCGGATCGGATAGGTGCTGCCCGGGGTGAGCAGTTGCCCGCCGCGCGGCTGGCGGATGCGGGCCGTGGGCGCGATGCCGCCGGCGATCACCTCGCCCTTGCTGCGCGGCATGTGCATCACGATGCAGTGCATCACGCCCGAGAGCTGGGCCAGCGCCTCAGCCTCGACCTGCACGATCGTCTTGCCCGGCATGGCCGACTGCCACGCCGCGAGGGCCTGGGCATTGAGCGGCACGATTGCAGCGTTGGTATAGCTGGGGATCAGCACCAGGTCATTGCACATCACCACGTTGGTGTAGGTGTAGTGCACGTTGAAGCCGACGTTTGCCGTGGTGTTGCGGGCCGGCGTGCGGGTGACAGTCCACCCCTGGCTGGCCATGAGTGTGGCCTGGGCATCGACGAGATTGTCCTGCGGCGTGCCGGACTGGGCGACAAAGTCGGAGATGATCACCTGATTGTCACCGATGATCTGCATCCACATATCGATGTGCTGCGTGCCGTCAACGCTGGTCGAGAGCGCGCCGGTGAAGTTGGTGGTCGTGCCCCAGTGCTGCTGCCAGAGTGTGCGGATCTGCGCCTGGGTGAAGTTGGTGTTTTCGTTGGTGATCAGCGCGGTGGCGTAGCCCTGACCGATGCTGTTGAGGTGATAGTTGCCCCCGCCGTGGCGAAGGTTGAGGGTGTAGACCGCGTGCTTGCGCGCGGCGCCGAAGGGCACAGGCGAAGCGTTGTCGACCGTGCGGCTGGTGACGTTGTAGATGTGGTCACTGATGACGCGTACGCCATCTTCGTAGACGTAGCGCGGGCCATAGTCGCGCAGCCAGATCGTGTCCGTCGGGATCACCAGCGGCTTGACGCGGCTGACGACCGTCCCGACGCTGAGGCTGTTGGTCGCAAACGTCGGCATCACGCTGTCACGCTCGGCAGCCGTGTCAAAGAGCATGTAGACGTCGGCGTTGCCGATCGTCGTGATGTTGCGGATCATCACGCGCTGGATGTTGTTCAGCGAGGCGCCGCCTTCCCAGGACATGATGATCGCCTCGGTCGGGTCATACTCGCCCGAGCCGACGACTGTGCCGGCGGGGGCACCGGCGGTCACGTTTCGCGGGAGGCTCATGCCGGCCAGGGGGTTGGCGAGCATCCAGGCCTTTTCGCTCGGCGTGGCCATGCGCGTGACGGGCACGCCTTCCGGGTAGGTCGGCGCGTCTTGCGCGATTGCGGCGCCGGCCAGCATCAGCACAGACATCGCACCGCCCGCCGCCAGTGGCAGGAACCGAGCGCCCGAGGACCCGACACGACCGACGCTGCACAGCGAGGACAACTTCATGAGCGCACCTTGTGATTCGAGATTCTGGATCGAGACTCTGGATCGAGACTGGGCGATGAGCGCCAACTTCGTTCACGTTGACTCACGCCGCGGGCCCACTCCGGATTCAGACCGGGCACGCGACCCATGCAGTCACCACCAACCCGCACGCCAACCGAAGTGAGGATCAACGGCTGACACAGCCCACCCGCAGCCAGACCAGCCGCGGGCCATATGGCTCCTGAAGGATACCACAAGGGCATGTCTGTATGGACAAACCCGGCCCAAGGTTCCCCCAAACCTCCAGATTTCGGGGGATCAGGGTGGGCCGGGCTGGCGAATTGGGTAAGTGTGGCCACGCCAGCGGTGTGCCGCGAGTGGCGAGCGGGGGCCAGCGCGGCGGGCCGCGTCGGTCTGCCCACGGTCTCGCTACCATGTCGCCCGACAGCGCGAGGCGTGCGAGGTATCGCGCCCCGAAGCTCGCTGGGTAGCGATTCGTTGGCTAGGAGCATGGCCTTGGCGTTCTCGTTTTTCAAGAAGTCCGGCGGCGATGGCAAGGGCACTGACAGCACCGCTGGCGCGACACCCGCCGCCGCCCCCCCCACCCCCACAGCCGGCGCCCCGGACCCTGCCCGGGCCAAGGTCTTCTTCGAGCACGCGCGCGTCAAGCAGGAGACCGGCTCCTTTGACTACGCCCTGAACCTCTGGCTCAACGGCCTGTGCCTGGACCCCAATAACGTCTCGGCGCTGCAGAGCTATTTTGAGTGCGTTCGCAGCAGCGGCCTCTCGGCCCCGAGCAAGGACCTGCGCGCGGTGGTCGACAAAAGCACCGCGACGCACAAGGCCATGGGCCGCATCATGGAGTGGTCATTCGCCCAGACCAGCGGCGAGGCGGCGACGCGGGCCGCGGTGGCGATGGCCGAACTGTCGATGGATGACGTCAGCCGCTGGATCGCCCCGCGGGCGCTGGCGGTGGTCAAGCAATATGAGGCCAAGCCGCGGAAGGATCAGTTTGTGCGGCTGATGAACGTGTTCATCGCCAACGAGCAGTATGACTATGCCCTCAACGCCGGGCAGGGCGCGCTGGACCTGGACCCGGGGGACATCAAACTCTCCAATGACCTGCGCGACCTGGCCGCGATGGCCACGATGAACAAGGGCGGATACGAAAACACCGGCGAGGCCGGCGGGTTCCGCAAGAACATCCGCAACGCCGACGAGCAGAAGCGCCTGGAAGAAAACAGCGGCCTGCTCAAGAGCGAGAACGTTCTGGATCGCAACGTGCGCGAAGCCAAGGCCGAGTATGAAGCCCGCCCGACGGACAAGCCCTCGATCAAGAAGTATCTCGCCACGCTGACGGATCGCAAAACCGCCGAGGACATCCAGACGGCGATCACCGTCGCCGAGAAGGCCCACGCCGAGACGCAGGAGTATCAGTTCCGCGACATCGCCGGGAAGCTGCGCGTGCGCATCGGCCAGGCGCGGCTGAAGCAGCTCAAAGCCGCGTGGGATGCGGCGCCCAATGACCCGGCGACCAAGACCGCGTTCCTCAAGGCCGAGGCGGCCCAGTTGGAACTGGAAGTGGCGGAACTGACCGCGTCGGTCGCGGCGTATCCGACGGACATGGCCCGCAAGCACGATCTGGCCCAGCGACTGATGCTCGCCGGCAAGTTCGAAGAGGCCATCGCGCAGTTCCAGCAGAGCAAGAGTGACGGGCGCTACAAGGCGTCAAGCCTCGCCGGGCTGGCGCGGGCGTTCAAGAACATCGGCTGGATGGAAGAAGCCATCGGCACGCTGCGCGAAGCCGTCAGCGGGAACGACGACCCCAACAGCGAAGCCGGCCTTGAACTGCGCTATGAACTGGCCAGTTGCCTGCTGACGCACGGCCAAAGCGCCCGCGACCTGCCGAGCCTCGAAGAGGCCGACAAACTCGCCAGCGCCATCGCGGTGCAGAACATCATGTTCAAGGACATCCGCGACGTGCGCACGAAGATCAAAGCCGCGATGGCGGCGCTGCGGGGGTGAGTGACGAGTGAGGGTGGAGCGGCAAACGCACGCTCATCCGCCTTCGCCGCTCACGTCAGCGCCCGCGCCAGCACGAAGAGCAGAATGCTCACCCCGCCGTTGTGAATCGCGTGGGCGGTGATGGCGCTGATCAGGCTGCCGCGCCACCAGCGCATCATGGCAAAGCCCAGGGCCAGGCCGATGATCGGGCCCATCATGAAGATCGGGTAGCCGTGCATGAAGGCGAAGAAGAGTGCCGTGAGGATCGCGGCGATGATGATGTTCATGCGGCTGTGCAGCTGACGCAGCATCCCGCCGCGGAAGACGACTTCCTCCACCAGCGGCGCCCAGATGATCGCCAGCCCGGCCAGCAGGATGACAAACGCGCCGCCCTGCGTGAAGTAATCCAGCAGCGGGTTGACCGGGCCTTTGGTCGGCGGCATGCCCATCGATGTGCGCACGCCCTCGACGATCGCCATCATGATCAGCGTGATCACCGCACCGCCGATCAGCAGCGGGATCGAGGCGATGTAGCCGACGATGCCCGCGCCGATTTCCTTGAATAGGCCCGTGCCGGTGTGCAGGCCCAGCGCGCGCCGGGCCTCGGGCTGAGGCAGTCTTCGCAGCATCGG
>JALOQT010000077.1 GCA_025453375.1 Phycisphaerales bacterium
TCACGCCCGACGAAGCGTCCTTCGCCCCCGCATTGCGGAAGTATCCGACGATCGCCGCCGTCACCACCAGCCCCAGCATCAGACCCACTTTGGACATCTTCGTTGCCATGCCCGAGGGTATGTCCACCCACGCCCCGTCCGCCCTCGCCCGCCCTCCAGCCGTCAGTCACAAGGCGCCTCACTCGGCCGTCCAAGACACGGCCCCTCCCCGCGAAGCCGCACCGCCACATCCGCCACGATCCGCATGTCCCACGTCGCGGCAAAGTGCGAACCCACCCACACCCCGGGCGTCCAGATCACCCCCATCCCCCGCGGCGACGCACGCGTCGCCCCCACCCACGTATCCCCCAGCGGCGAATAGCACACCAATTCCCTCGGCAGCCCATGGCCATCAAGCGACTGCAAGAACGCCGACCCCGCCCGAAGGTCACTGGCCGCCGAATCCGGCCGCACCCAATCCGCCAGCCTTGCCCCGCGATGCGGGCTGGCGATCGTCAATACCCGCGCCGCGTTGACTGGCGCTGCGCCATCGATCCGCCCGCACGCCGCCGTCAGTGCCCCGCCACTAGCCAGCGCCCGCGCGATCAGCCCGCCCATCGAGATGCCGATCAGGTCCACCTCGCGCCACCCATGCTGCGACATCGCCCGCATCACCTGCGCCCGCGCCGAGGAGATGATCCGATCCATCCGCCCCGCCGCGAAGTACGACACGCACGCCATCGGCGCCGCCCGATGCGTCAGCCCCCGCAGCGTCGCGGCCAGATGCTCCGCCTGCGCCATCGGGCTGTGATACCCACTGAGCACAATCACCGGCCGCACCGGCGCGCATGCCCGCCCCGCCAGTTGCGACAGCACATCACGAACCTCCGCATCACTCTGCGGAAACGCCGGATTGTGACGCCCGCGATGCACCCACCGCGGCATGATCAGTATCGACACACCCGATCCTAAGCGACCGTCACCCGAGCCCGCCCGCCCCTGAAGTGCACACGCCGACCACCCCCTTCTCCCGCCCTGGGGGGGTGCGGGAAAGGGTGCCGTCCGCGACGTTTAGCCGCAGGACGGCGGATGAGGGTGCATCTGCCTCACGCCTGACGCCTAACGCCTTCCTTCAGCACGCCCGCAACATCCCAAACTTCGGCGCATCGGTCTTGGTCATCACCGCCCACGGGCTGCCGCTCCGCCACGCACGCAGCGGGCCAGAGGCATCATGCCAGCACGTCGCCAGTTCCGGCCCGCCGATCAGCAGCACGCGGTGGATCAGCAGCAGGTCATCGCTGACAAACTCCGCCTCCGCCGCCACGCCCGCGAGCGTCTCGACCATCACGCTGAACGTCGACGGATTGGCCGCCAGAAGCGTGTCGGCGTCATGCCACAAGTAGTATCGCCGCTTGACGTGATGCCCGCTCATCGCCGGCGGCATCTCGCGCAGCCGTGCCCACACGCCCGTCGGCCCATCAAAGCTCGGCCCAAGCGGCCGCCCTTCCGGGTCCGGCAGCGCCCGATCAATCTGCCCCCGCACCGTGCGCAGGTCCGTCATGCTCGATCCATCCAGTTCAACAACCTGCGCCTCAGGCACACTGCTGAGCAGTTCGCGAGCCAGTTCAGACGCATGTTGACGATGCCGCGCCTCATGCCCCCAGACCACCAGGTGAGATTCATCCAGCCCGCGGACGATCGTCTCGGCCGTCAGCAGCGCGCAAGGCTCCTGCAGCAGCTTCTCGATCTCCACCCGCACTGGCCGACTCCGCACCCGGCGCATCGCTCGCTCCCGCAAGAGGCCCGCTCGCTCCCGCAACGCTCCCGACCCCGCCGCCCTAAGTGTGCCCACATCACGGCCCAATGCCAACTCCACCGCAGATTTCCTCTGCGGATCGTCAAACCTTTTACACGTATCGCGCAAGCCTCGCCGATCGGCCCCATAGATCGTGCACCCAACTGCGGGAGGTGCCACCACCTTCACGGGAGCCGTAACGGGCCGCAACGGGCCGCAGGGCATCAAGCGTGCATCTTTCCGGGCCCTCCCTCGCCGGGGCCCTCCGGATTCAGTGCACACTCACCGCACATCATCACCCGCTCAAGGCGTCGTCAGCACCTCGGCCGAAGCCGGGCTCTTCTCGATGTACGCCACCGTTCGCGTGCCGCTGGCCGTGTCGTGGATCACTTCCGTCGGCTCGCGCACCACCACCAGTGATTGCGGCGTGTAGACATTGATCGCACTCTGCACGCCACCACCCGCACCCACACCCGTTCCAGGGATCACCGCCACCCGACCACGCGTCAACGCCAGCACCGTGCGACGTTCCCCCGCCTGGCCATTGGCCGCGGCTTTGCCCGCCTCGTCCATCTGCATTGCGCGGAACTCCACCCGCGTCATCCGCCCGACGCGCACTTTCGTCCCCTCGATCACCAGCACCGCGCCCGCGTCCGGCCCCGTCCGCAGCGTGTACTTGCCCGTGCCGTTCTCGCCCGGCTCAGGAATCTGCCAATCGCTCTGCCCGTCCTTGAGCCACTGGACCATCCCCGGCGTGCCCGAGACTTCCAGAATGCTCAGACGCACCGTCTCGCCACGTGCCGCAAGCGCCTCAATCCCCAGTTCGCCCGGAGCCGTCGGCAGCGTCTCAGCCCGCTGGGCGCTGGATGCCGTCGTGTTCGTCGGGGCCGAAGTCGCAACCTCCGCCGGCGTGCTGGCCGAGGTGATCGGCGCGGCGGCGGCTACTGACTCAGTCGTGGGGGCCGGAGCGATCGTCGCCGGCGCTTCAGTCGCGACAGCCTCAGGCACCGCACTGCCTGGGTTGGCAGCATTGCCCGAAGCGATCACCTGCAGTTTCGCAATCGCATTCTCGTTGCTCGTCGGGTTCAGCGTGCTCGTCACCTCCGGCGTGTTCGGCGTCGTGACAGGCACGCTCGCCACCGAAGGCTCAGCCGCCGGCACCGCAGCCGCCGGCACCGCAGCCGCCGGCAGTGGCGGAACCTCAACGGCCGTCACGACCACCGGCGCAACCGCCGCCGGCATCTCGGGCGCGACGTTCGTCTGGCTATCCGTGGCCACCGTGGTCGATGCCGCGGGAACTTCCGTCGGGGCATTCGGGTCCGCCAATTCGCGGACATACGTCGGCAGTCGCGCCGGCGCCAGGGGCTTCCCGTCTTCGTCAGTCCATGTGCGCGCGACCGCCACCGGCGTCTCCGCCGGGCTGCTCGTCGTCACCGTCGTCGCGGGGGGCGTCGGCATTGCACCGATGATGTCCGTCGGGGCCGAAATCGCCGTCGGGGGCAGCCCATTCGCCGCCGAGCTCTCCACCGCGGGCGGGAACGCGAAGTTCGGCGTAGCCACCGGCACGCCCGCATCTAGCTGCGCGTTAGGCTCCACCTGCGGCGGCACATCCATCTGGCCATCAACCTGCGTCACCGTCACGCTCTCCGGACCTGCGCCGATCGCCTCTTCCGGCTTGACGCTCCACCCCGCCGGCCGCTCGCGCGGCTTGTCCGGCAGCAGCACCGGGATCACCCCAGGAATCTCCGGCATCGCCGGCACCGACGCCGGATCAATCGCCGGCAACCCCTCAACGCTCGGCACAACCTCGGGCACCGGGCTCACCGCCGCCGTCGGAATCGTTGTCGAACCCACGACTGGCACGCGGCGCTGCATGCCCGGCTTCAGCCGCGGCTGCTTGGCCAACTCGACAAGATCAATCGTCGCCGGCTTCACCGGCGGGCGCACCGGGCGCAGCTGCGCCGGGCTCAACTGCGAGACCGCCGCACCACCCGGCGCTGGGGGCGTCGCTGGGGGTGACGCTGGGCTCGTCGCTGGCGGGTTGGTCGTGTCGCTGCTGCTCTGTGCCAGCGCAGCGGTCCACGTCGGGGCGACGCCGGCAAGCATCGTCAAGGCGCAGATGCGCACGGTCATCGGAATCGTTGAGTAGGACATGGCTCAGCGCTCAAGAACAGGGAAGATCGCACCACACACCCGACATCCAGACCCACGCCAACGCACCCTCACGCACGACGCATCAGTTCGGCGGTAGCGCCGGCAGCGGCTCCGGTCGAACCGCCGGCGCATCATCTGGAGAAGGAGGTATCGGCCCGGAAGGGGGCCGAGGTCCAGAACCGCCACCAGCACCGCTGGAACCGCTCCCGGCGGGGGTCGCCGGCTTCGCTACGGGCGCTCCGTCGCCAAACTCGTCAAACGCCGATGCCGCACTCCCGGGCGCGGGCGCCGCTGCGGCCGGCCGTGCGGGCGCCGGCGCTGGCGTGGGCCGAGCCGCGGGCGTCGGCGCGGCTCGGTTGGCGTTGATCGCCGTGCGCGTGCCCGTGGCCGAACGCGTCGTCGGCTCGCCGACGGCCACCAGCGCCCCGACGACGACCGAGCCCTCAAGAATGTCATTGGCCCGCAGACTGCTGGGCAGCAAGTTGCGCTGCTGGGCGATGCGGACCAGATCATCGGTGCTGGCCCGCGGGTCAAACCGCTCGCCCCGGGCCCGCAAGAGCGCGCGGGCAAATGCCGCGGGCGTCGCGGGGGTGTCGCCATTCAGCGGCGCATCGGGCCCGACAAGCCCAAAGCTGCGTGCCTGCCCGAGCCGCGCGGAGTAATCACCCCCGACGCGCTTGTTGGCCGCCAGCAAAATCCCCGCGAGCATCTCGTCCCACGTTGTGACGGATTTGCCCTCCAGCCGGTCCAGGAAGTCCAGTTGATTGATCGCCCCTGTCGGCCCGGCCAGCGAGTTGGTGATCGACCGCGACGAGGTCGCATTGGTCGATTCACACCCCATCACCAGCGAAGCCGCCGCGATCAGCACCCCACCCAGCAACCGGCTTCGATAACGTGCAATGTGCATCATGCTGTCGGAGTTTATGCGGACGGTCCACCAGTTGCAGGGATGCGCAGGGTCAGGAAGGTTGGCGATCCGACATAGCCGACAGGCTCGCCTGTCGATTAAAAACCGAACTTGTCGATTGGGAGATAGTATGTTTCTTCAGAGAATAGCCATAGACAGCGAGGGCCACCCCTCATTTATGGGGGAAAACTCCAAACTTCCGGCAATCGGGGTCGATTGGTGGTACACTAAAAGAGTTGTCGATGTCACGATCGTTTGTCGGGTGTGTGACCGTACACCTCGGGTCGGGACAGGCGGCTTCAATCTGTTCGGATGAGCCCGCATGAAACTTGCCGCCATTTTGACGTCCCACATCATGGAGTGCATTGCCCATCTGCCTGGCGTCGCCACGCAGGACTGGTGCGATCGGGCGGCTGACGCGATCTCGCGCGTCTGGCACCCGTGCGGCGTAGGCGTGATGCTCGGCTCACTCGACCCGCGCGGCTTCGTCCGCGAGGTCGAACTGACCGGCGCCGCCCTGAGCCATGTGCCCGTGCCCACCGCCGGCTCACCGATCCACGCCGCACCTGGGTATGTGCAGTCCAGCGAACGCACTGGCGCCGATGGCCTCGATGCCGTGCGCACGGGCTTCAAGGCTGGTGACTGGGTCGGCTGGACGTTTGGCCCGCCCTCGCCGGAACTCATGCACGTCGCCAGCGCCAGCCAACTGGGCATGCTCGCCCGTCGCGGTGAGAGCGTCGTCTGGCGTCGCTGGGCATCAATCCAGCCGCAGGAAGTGCTCGGCGGCGTCGTGGCCATCCCCGGCGCGCCGGTCGGCCGCGTGATCCTGATCGAAGTGGCGTGGCACGACGGCCCAACGTCCGACTCCAGCCGCCAGGCCGCGGCCATCAGCGCCGTGC
>JALOQT010000078.1:0-961 GCA_025453375.1 Phycisphaerales bacterium
GCACGCCCCCGGGCAGCGGCTTCCGCCTCGTCCGTATGACCGCCGACTGGGCCGAGGACACCGCCACGTGGAACAGCCTCATCAACGGCGTTGAACTCGGCATCGACACGCTCGCCACGATCGACGCCATCGTCGGCGCGCCGGGCACCACCGAGCCGGTCAACGGCGTCGTCTCCGTTGACGTCACCGCCGCCCTCCGCGCCTGGCAGCTTGACCCGACCAGCAACTTCGGCTGGGTGCTTCTGCCGATCGAAGGTGGGTTCAACGGCACGCGCTTCTGGTCCAGCGAAGCCGCTCTCGAAGCCAACCGCCCGCAACTCCGCGTCGAAATCCCGACGCCGGGCGTCGCCTCCGCACTCGCGCTGGCGGGCATCACGACCCTGCGCCGCCGGCGCCGCTGATCTCAACCAGCCCCACGCACGTTCCCATCCCACACGCCCCCGCCCCACGCCCGCGCCCCACGCGCGGGCGTTTTCACATGCCGAGATCCACCAACCTCCACCCACCACACACCCACGCCTGACACCCCATGCCCCATGGCCGACGCCTGATGCCCAATGGCTGATGCCTGATGCCTGATGGCCAATGCCTCTTGCATCTCCTCGTCACTCGTCACTCGTCACTCGTCACTCGTCACTCGTCACTCATCACTCCCCCCTCCCCCGCCCGCGCGGCCACGAACCGCGGCCCTTCCCACCGACTCCCCCACTTGGTCGGGGATTCGGCATCTCTCGGGAAGGGCACGCGGTTCGTCGCACCTCACACAAGCCCCGCCGCGGCCACACACCCACGCCGCGACCCTGCACAACCCACCAACAAGACCCGCCAACACCACCACAGACCGCACACGCCGCCCCACCACCACCCCCGCGACGCACTCACGGCGCAACATACGACGAGATAAACCCGATGAAGTCATCCGCCGTCAACTGCCCATCCGGCTCCACCGGCCCCCCCCCCG
>JALOQT010000078.1:1005-7106 GCA_025453375.1 Phycisphaerales bacterium
AATGAACCTGTCGCCAGCGAAAGATGCGTTGATACACACAATCCAGTCATCCACCGTCAACCGCCCATCCGGCCCCTGCACCTGATTCACCCCCGCCACATCCGCCACCCGACCAAGCCGGAAACTGCTGATGACGTAGGGCTCGCCGGTACGGGTGATTCGCCCACTTTCGGGCGCCACACTGATCGTCGCGAACGGCACTGTTCCCGGCGGCAGCGGCGTGCCAGTCTGACGAACACTGAGTGCTGCAACATCCCGCACACCGACGCTCACCGAGTTGGTCAGCAGCTGCACGCCGGGACCGCCGCTGATCGATGCACGGATCGGAAATCGGAACGGCCCAAACTGCGCGACATCGAGCACCTGGGAGTTTGACACAACTGACGCCTTGATGGCTGTCGTAAACCCTCGCCGAAGCGAAATGCGGAACACATCATTGTCACATGAAGGAAACAGCATCGCGGTCGCGCGCCCGCCTGCTTCGAGCGTTCGAGCCGTTTCGTTGGTCGATCCTGCCTCATCACTCATCGGTCCCAGATCAAGCACGCGCACGCCTCGGAACATTTTCTGCGAGCTGCCGACCAGTCCGAGCACGAGCGGACTGGATGTTGAAGCGATGAAGTCCAAATTGTTGAACGGATCGCGATCGGTGTTGCACACCACGTCGCCGTCGCCGCGGTGTCACCCTGGTCGGGCATGGACGTCGCCAGCCCGAGGTCATTGACCGTCAGCCGATACCCACGCGCCCCGCCACCGGCCCAGCCCCAAGGCGCCTGCACACTCATCGGCATCGACCCATCACCCGGACGGACTCGAATCCGAACCCCACCGACATCCTCCGGCCGCGTCCCGGGGAGCACAAGCACCAGCCACCGCTGCGGCCCCTGACCATCCGCCAGTGCTGGCACCTCCCCCAGCGGTAACCACGCACCCTGCTGAACGAAGGGCTGCAAACCCGACCAAGCCAGCCAAGGCAACGTCTCGAGATGCAGACCCACAGGACGCTGCGACCTGATGAGCCAGTTCATCGGCCATCCAGACTGCCATGAAATCATCTCACGCTGATCCGCCACGATCTCCAGCACATGGCCAGGGCGTGCGGGAATCAGATACTCATCCCCATCAGACGGGAACAGGAAACTGCCAGAGCGGCTGCCGCCCGCCGACAACACATCATTCGCCGGCTGATCGATCGCCTCAAACGGAGGATCACCTATCGGTGATCCTTGCGCGATCGTGAACGTTGCAGAATCGGTGTCAAGCGGATAGACCACACGCACGATGTGCGGACCGTTCTCAAAGGCCAGAAACTCCGCCCCAGACGACGACAACATCTGCGAACTTGGCCGCGTGATCATCGTGACGTGACCGCTGGGTCGAGTAACCTCCATCGTTACGCTCGAAGCAAACCGAATCGGTTGGCCAGCGACAAGATTGACCACGAAGTAATCAACGTCACCCACTGATTGACGCACCACGACCCTCGCCGCCGTCTGCAACGTTGGCACAGTCACCACCGTCGCCGTCTCCGGCGTGTTGCCAAACTCATCCGGCGTCGCGGCATTGACGATGCTCACGCTCATCGAATAGTTCAGCGACGAGCCGGAGAAGGGCAATCGTGCAGTCGCAAACAGGCCGAGGCCGCGCGTCGCGATCGGCCGGTCAGGCTGCACTTCGCGCAGCGATCCATCGGCCTGCAGATCCACCAAACGCAGGAACCGCGCCAATGAACTGTCGGCTTCCAGACGCACGACCGTTCCTGCCGGGGGCGTCGGGGTGATCGTGAACCAGTCTTGATCCAGGCGTGACACCAGCGCATCGGTCACCGCCTCACCCAGCGCCAGCGGGCGGGCGGTCTCTCGCGTCTGATCCGCATCGAGCAGCGGCCCGATGTCCACCACGCGGACCCGCATCACGCTGCCGACAGTCCCGACGGGTGTGCCCACAGGCGTTGACCCGCTGAATCGCAGCACCACCATCGCCGGCACGTCGGTCAGTTCTCCATTGCGAGCGTGCGTCGATTGCCCGTTGTTCCAGAACCCGCTACCAAGCAGGCTGTTGGACGTGTTGATGATCAACGAGTCGGCCGCGAACACCGAGACGCTGAACTCCGGGGCGACCGCCTCGCCCTCGCGCCCCTCGACCTCGATGCGATATCGACGACTCGGGTCCAGCGCCATTCGCAGGCAGTCCGCGTCGAGGATCAGCGAGTTCTCAACCGGCGGCATTGCCGTCTGCGCGATGGTGAACCACGTGCCGACTGGACGCAGCGGTGCATTGCCACCAGGCACACCAGAAACATCGATGAACTCCTGCGGCAGATCATCACGCACCGTCCCGCGAGTCATCAGCGCGAAGGACTGCGTCCCGGGGTCAAAGCTGCCGTTGAGCGTAACGCGCAGCAGCAGGCGCCCGCGCTCGGGAAACGTGTACGCCGCCGTGGGTACCAGCCGGACTGTCCGCGACTGACCTTCGGGCCGATACAACGCCTCGCGTGTCGGCATCACCGACGAAGGCTCGGTGATCCGGCCGACCCGATACACCACCCCAGCCTCCACCGGGAACCCGAACCACTGGTCAATCGAGTTGAGCGGCTGCGGGCCGGGCGGGGTCACGTCGCGCGTCAACGCGATCGGCTCATTGACCGGCCAGTTCGCCGTCGCCGCAACGATGACCTCGTCACTGGGCACGGGATCAACCACCAGACGGAATGTGTAACTTTGCCCCGGTGCATCGGGCGCGGGGCCGCTGCTGACGCCGTTGATCAGCACGTTGATCACCGGCACCGTGGGCGTGAAGGTCTGCTGCACCAACTGCGTCTGTGCATTGGAGCGAACGACGCTCGACACGAGCTGGTCTGAGAAGGAGAACGTGTCTCGCGTGCCCAGGACGTTCACCCACGTCGGCGTCACCGCCTGCACCTGGCGCAGGTCAACTTCCACGCGATAACGCACGCCGGGTGTGACGGCGAAGCGGAAGGCGTCGGTGTCGATATTCAGCCATGAGCCGACGCCCAGTTGCCCGCCGACTTCGATGGCATTGCCGACCTGGCGGACCGGCGCGTCCTCCGGCCGGGAGGGGTGGTCGTCCGGTGGCAGGGGCGTGGCTTGGCCCAGCGCCAAAGGCGAGGCGACAGCCGCCGCGCACAACGAGCACAGACGAAACACCCAAGCGATAACCTCGCGGTTCATACGCACACTCCGAGATAGACCGACCAGAAACTTCACGCGAGAGAACCCCGCATGCCCTCACCATCCACGACCCACGACCCACGAATGACACCGAAAGACTCCACACGCATACCCACGAGGCATGTTCCGGCCGGTTGAGGGCTCCGCCGGAAGGAAAAGCATACCGGGTTTTCGGGCGTTTGCAAGTGGAAAAACGCTTGTTGCTTCGGCGATCGCGGCAATGGGCGGTTGCCGCCTGTTTGCCGCGTGCGGCGGCGGGTGGGCTGGCGGGTCCAAAATCCGTGCCGCGTGGCTCTGGAGGGATTGTGGCGCATGTCCCCTTCGGTGCGCATTTGATGGGACATCGATGTCCCACGTGTTGCGCGGCGTCAGGTCGCGGCGCCCTCGCGACGGCGGCGCGGGCTTCGCGCGGCAACAATCACACACCTATGGACATCACCGCACGCATCGCGCAGTTTGAGAACATGACCCAGGCCGACCCGACCAACGAGATGGCGTTCTTCTCGCTGGGCAAGGCGTATGGCGAGGCGCAGCGATTTGCCGACGCGGCCAAGGCGTACACGCGCTGCATCGAACTTGTGCCGGACATGAGCAAGGCGTATCAACTCGCCGGGGAGATGCTGGCCAAGAGCGGGCAGAACGATCGTGCCATCGCGGTGCTGACCCAGGGGCACACGATTGCCTCGGGCAAGGGTGACTTGATGCCGAAGAACGCGATGGCCAAGGTGCTCAAGGAGCTCGGCGCGCCGGTGCCGGAGGATGCACCGGGGAAGGGCGGCGGCAGCGTGCAAGTCGGAATCGATCAGAGCGGGCCGGTGCCCGACGGCATGATTCGCTGTCGCCAGAGCAAGCGGATTGGCTATCGCATGACCCGCCCGCCGTTTCGCGGGCCGATCGGCGAGTGGATCGCGGCGAACATCAGCCAGGAAACCTGGACGACGTGGATCGGCCAGGGCACGAAAGTGATCAACGAACTGCGCCTGGACCTCTCACGCGACAAGGACCAGGAAACCTACGACCAGAACATGCGCGAGTTCCTGGGCATCGATGACGACGTGCTGGCGGAGATCGGCGCGAAGCGGTCGTGAGGGGAAGATGAGCGGCGAGTGGCGAGTGGCGAGTGGCGAGTGGCGAGTGGCGAGTGGCGAGTGGCGAGAAAGCTGCACCCTCATCCGCCTGCGGCCCGCTGGACGCGGGCCTCGGCACCTTCTCCCGCCCCCCCACGGCGGGAGAAGGAGCGTGCGCGGGTGGAGGCGCTCGGCGTCAGTGAGCGTGAATGTCCTTCCCCTGCCTTGCGGGGGAAGGACAGCTTCGCACCAAGCGCAGCGCCGGTGCGACGCAGGATGAGGGTGAGGAGAGGGGTTAGGCGTCAGTGAGACGCACCCTCATCCGCCTGCGGCCCGCTAGACGCGGGCCTTGGCACCTTCTCCCGCAGGGCGGGCGAAGGAAACGCGAGCGGGAGAAGGGAACGGCGCGATTATGCCGCGCGGGGTGGGGGGTTGTTGTCGGTGGCTTCGGGGGTGGGGAACTTGTAGTTCTCGACGTCTTCGCGGAGTTGGTTGATCTGCTCCTGAGCGCGGTCGAGGGTTTTGTTGATCTGGGCTTCGAGGGCCTTGAGCGGATCATTTTCCGATTCGATGCGCGTTGTCAGGCGGCCGATGCGCTCGCGGTTCATCACGTGCACCGCGGCGGTCGGGAAGGGCAGACGATCGGCCGGACGCGTGGGTCCGGAGTCGCTGTTGGCCTCGGCATCAGTCACCAAACGAAGAGGGTTCATGCAAGCTCCTGTCCTACCCACCAGTGCTGTGGGCATCGACGAGAAGCAGACACGAATTCACCCGCACGCCGCGACTTTCGCGCAGTTGCGGGTTCTCACCACATCCTGACACATTCAGGTCGGCAAGACTTGCGCAGTGTGACGCGATGGGGGTGATAACTGGGGGGAGCAGGCGTCAGGCGTCAGGCATCCGAAGAAGGTAGCCGACGGCCCTCGGCGTGCCGCTGCATCTTCTCGTCACTCATCACTCGCCACTCGCTTCAGGCCCGCTTAGCTTCGGTGATGATGATGTCCTGCACGGGCCAGTCGCCCATGCCCTGGCGGGAGGCGGTGCGGACGGTCTTGATGGCGTCGACCACTTCGGTGCCGGCGATGACTTTGCCGAACACGGCGTAGCCCGCGCCGCCGGTCTGGGGGCTGGCGGTGCTGAGGAAGGTGTTGGCGTTGACGTTGATGAAGAACTGGGCCGTGGCGCTATCGGGATTGCTCAGGCGGGCCATGGCGACGGTGTATGGGTCGTTATTCAGACCGTTGTTCCACTCGTTTTTGATGGCCTTGCCGGTGGGCTTCTGCTTGCCATCGGGCGTGAAGCCGCCGCCCTGGATCATGAATCCGTTGATGACGCGATGGAAGACGGTGTTGTTGTAGTGGCCGCTGTCGACGTATGACAGGAAGTTGGCCACGGTGATCGGGGCCTTGGTCTCGTCGAGGGCCAGGGTGATGTCGCCGGCGGTGGTCTTGAGCAGGACGTTGGTCATGCGCGGAGCGTAGGAGCGGGCAGGGGGCGTGCGGCGGGCAGGTTGAAGACGGGCCCCACGCGGCACGCAGTTGAAAACCTGCTCCACCGGCGAGTGGTTGGAAGCATGCCCGGCGCGTCACTCGACGGTCACGCTCTTGGCGAGGTTGCGGGGTTTGTCGACGTCGTGGCCGCGGGCGACGGCGGCGTAGTAGGCCATCAACTGCAGCGGGATGACCGTCAGCAGCGGGCTGAGCGGCTCGCAGATGTCCGGGACGTACATCACGTCCTGGACGTGCTTGGCGATCTCGGTGTCGCCCTCGGTGGCGACGGCGATGACGTGGCCCTTGCGAGCGCGGACTTCAGCGATGTTGGCCATGACCTTTTCGTACTGGCG
>JALOQT010000079.1 GCA_025453375.1 Phycisphaerales bacterium
GCTGCAGCGGGCGGGGCGGCGGCCGGCGATTGCGATGCGCGGGTATATGTCAGGTGCGACCATAAGCGGGGAGAGTGATGAGGCGCGGGAGTATCGCGCGGCGCTGAAGGGCGTGGCGGTGCTGGTCGGTGCGGATCGGTGGGGGACGATTCGCTCGGCGCAGGCGTCGGGCGTGGAGTTTGACTGCGTGGTGCTGGATGATGGGTTTCAGCATCGCCAGCTGCATCGGGATGTCGAGATTGTGCTGATCGACGCGCAGGCGCGGACGCTGACGGATCGGCTGCTGCCATGGGGGGACTTGCGCGAGCCGGCGCGGAACATCGCACGGGCGGATGTGGTGGTGTGGACGCATGGGGATGATGCGCATCCGACGGCCGAGGATGAAGCGCGGCTGGCACAGTGGCTGAAGCCCGGAGCGATCGTCGTGCGGGCGGCGCACGTGTGGAGCGGGTTTCGCGTGAGTGACGGGGGGCGTGGCGGTGGTGGAGGTGAGCGTGTGGTCGAGACCATGCCGACGGGCAAGACGTGGGTGGTGTGCGGAATCGGGCGGCCGGCGCGGTTTGTGGCCGAGGCGGCGAAGCACGCGGAGATCGTCGGCTCGCGCGTGCTGGCGGATCACGATGCGTTCACAACGGCGACGTGCGAGGGAATCGCGCAGGCGGCGCAGCACGCCGGGGCGAGGCAGGTGCTGATGACCGAGAAGGACTGGACGAAGGCGTCGAGCTTCGCATGGCCGCTGGTGGTGGTACGGCCGGTGCTGAATGTGCGGGTGACGCCCGAGGAGGCGCTTGCGCGGCGGGTGACTGGGGTGTGAGGGGGAGGATTGAGGCGTCAGGCTTCAGGCTTCAGGAGTTCGCACCCTCATCCGCCTTCGGCCCGCTGGACGCGGGCCTTGGCACCTTCTCCCGCGGGGCGGGAGAAGGGGTTTGGCCTTCGTCGCTTCGTCGCTCCGTCGCTCACGCACTGTGCCACTGCGTCACTGCCCCTCTAGTTCTTCAGCACGCGTTCGATCATGTCGATGGTTTCTTGCGCTTCGGGGCTGCCCAGGGCTGGGTCGGCGGCGCGGAGTTGGGAGATGCGGAGGCGGATCTGGGCGTTGCGGTGGCCGGTGGCGTTGTCGGCGGCGAGCATCTGGAGCATGTCGGCCCAGGCGAGGAAGTATTCGGGTCGTTTGGTGGGTTCTTCTTCGAGCAGGTCGACCATGCCGCGGTAGGTGGCGAAGGCGCCGAGCATGTCGCCACTGGCGCGCTGGGCGCGGGCGAGGCCAATGGTCATGCGCAGGGGCTGGTCGGGCGGGGGCTTGGTGGCGAGCAGTTCGCGGTAGAGATCGATCGCGCGTTTGTCGCCGGCGGCGACATAGGCCTCGGCCAGCGCGACGCGGGCGCGGGCGGCGAGGGGTTCCTGATTGCGCGAGCGGTGCCAGTCGATGCCGAGCTGCGCGACGCGAGCGAGCTGCCCGGCGGATTCGGGCGTGGGGAACTTGGCCAGCGTCGCGCGGGCCCGCTGCAGGGCGGCGTCGACGGCGGCGGCGCCGAGCTGCTCGGCGGCGGTGGCTTCAGCATTGTCTTTGCCGGGGGGGGCCTGCGGGACGGCGGCGAGCGCGTCGAGCACGCGGGCGAGGGTTGGCGCGTCTGGCTCGGCGCTGGCGCGCAGTTCGGCCTGCGCGATGGCCAGGCCGCCCTGGGCGCCGCGGCCGGCGAGCTTGAGAGCTTCCAGTCGCAGGCGGCCGGAGGCGGAGAGCAGTTCGGCGCGGGCGGGGTGCGTTTTGGCGGCTTCGGCGGCGTCCACGGCTTGCTGGGCCAACGCGGGCAGGACGGCGAGGATCGCGCCGCGGCGCGGCTCGCGCAGGCCGCCTTGGACGGCGCCGATGAGGCGCTGGATGGCGAACACGCGGTCGGTGGGGTCGGTACTGGCGCTGAGGGCCAGGGCGGCGTGCATGTGGGCTTCGGGGGCCAGGCTGGGGGGGTCGGCGATGTCGGGGCGGGTGAGGGCCAGGTCGAGCAGTTCGATCGCGCGGCCGCGCATGGCCGGCTCGCGTGAGAGGACGCCTCCCCAGTGGACGATCGCGCTGGTGGGCAGCTCGGAGACGGGCGCGCCGGCATCGAGGATCGCGCCGGCGGCGCGGCCGATGAGTTCATCGCGGATCGCGCGGCACTGCGCTTCGCTGAGGCCCAGGCGTGCTGGCTTGGTGGCGGCGTCGATCGGGGCGATGACGGTGGCAAAGCCGTTGGCGCGGCCGCCGCTGGTCCAGAGGCTGGCCATGGCGGCGGCGCGGACCTGGGCGTGGCGGAGGAGCATGCCCGGGTCGGCGGCGTTGTTGCCGCCGACGAAGGGCGGGCGCGACTCGGCGGCGCTGGCGTTTTGCGCGACGGCCAGCGAGGCTTCCTTGAAGGAGATGATGCGGATGGCGGCGAACCAAGCCTCGGCGAGCAGGATGGGCGGGACGGTGGTGGCGGCATCGGTGCCGACCTGGGCCTCGCCGATCCAGCGGAGGAGATCGAAGGCGCGGCGGATGTCGGCGGCTTCGGGGGTCGCGGGCGTTGTCGTGCTTGTGCCCGCGCCTCCCCCTGTCCCCCCCCCTGTGCCCGCGCCGGTGCCTGGCAGGGCACCCATCAGCAGCGCGCGGTGATAGAGGGCCAGGGCGAGGTTGACGCGGCGCAGGGCGGCGGGGGCGACGGCCAGCGGGTCGGTGGCTTCCAGCAGATCGATCGCGCCGGAGAGGCGGGACAGATCGCGCTCGGCGACGCCGGCCAGCAGCGAGGCGCGGGCCCGCAGCAGCGGGACGCGCAGGGCCAGATCGACATCGCGGATGCGTCGGGCGGCGGCGGGGTCGATCGCGCCGATTGTCACGGCGCGGCCGGACAGCTCGACCTCGGCGGTCTTGAGCCGATCAAGCGCCTCGCGGGCCAGGACGCCGACGCGGTCGCGCTCGCCGGGGGTGGGCAGGCCCAGCAGCACGGCGGTTTCGAGGCCCTCGATGGCGAGCTGATCGAGGATGCGCGTGGCGGCGGTGAGGGCGTCGGGGGCGGCGGCGGGGGATGCGGCTGACGCGGGGGTCGTCGCGGGGGTGCGCGGGGCGGCTGGCGGTTGGGCGATTGTGGGCGCGGCGGCGAGCGTGGCCAGCGTGCTGAGCAGGGCGGCGGTGGTGAGCGCGGCGCGGGGGGCGCGGGGGGGGGTTGGAGCGAGGTGGGACCGCCGCGGGGCCATGGCGGCAAGTGTATCGACGCGGTGGAGCGTGGGAATCCAGCGCGAGGGCCAGTATGCTGCGGGGATGACGCAGATGCAGACCTTGCGGCGGATGAGCACGCGACCGAACACTTCCGAGGCGATGCCGGCGACGTGCGGCGGGACGGGGGTCGAAGGTTCGGGGGCCTGCGGTGATCCGTCCGGCCCGGAGGTCCGGGGTACCCAGATGCAGACCTTGCGGCGGATGATGGTGTGGACGAGCGTGTGGGCGCTAGCGGGGGTGATGATGGTGGAGGGCGGGTGCGCGGGGGGGGGCGGCGGAGGCAGCGGAGGCGGCGGAGGCGAGGCTCCGCCTCGTGCGGTGCGGTGTCAGGGGGCGGGGGCGGGGGCGGGGATCGGAATCTCGGCGCGGCCGATGGTGGTGTCGGCGATCAATCGTTTGGCGGCGTCGAGCGGGGAGACGCCGTGGCGGGGGACGCTGACGTATTTGGATTACACGAGCAAGACGCGCGAGACGATCCGGTCGAACGTGCGTGTGCGGACGGAGGCTGGGGGGACGAGGCAGGTTGGAAACCTGCCCCACGCGGGGGCGGGGGCGGGGTCGCAAGGCGGGCAGGTTGGAAACCTGCCCCACGCGGACCAGACGCCAGTCGCCGGCGCGTGGCGGTGGGATGTGAGCTATACCGATGAGCCCAAGGCGGATGCGGGGGCAGCGCTGACGATCAGTGCTGACGGGCAGACGCTGCGCAACGGGGACAGCGTGCAGCGGATCGTCAGTGAGGAGTCACCACAGCCGGGGGAACTGGTGCTGACCACCGAAGAGCGCGGGCAGGACGACGGGCGGGCGGCGGTGATCCGGCGGGTGTACCGCTTCGAGCCGCGGGTGCTGACGCTGACAAAGTTTGTGCGGTTTGAGAGCGACAGCGCGGGGGCGGGGGGGGCGGGGGCGGCGGCGGAAGAGGCCGGGGAGATCCTGCGGCATGAGTATCGGTGGGTGGCGGGTCAGTGAGGTGTACGCAGTGGATCGAGCGGGCGTGACGCCGCTTGACGAGTGGCTCGTCACGGTTGACCAGCGCGTGGTCGATGTCGCCCAAGAGCCTGGCGATGTCGCCCAGGAGCCTGGCGATGTCGCCAAGGAGCCTGGCGAGGTCGCCAAGTGGCTTGGCGATGTCGCCGGGGGGTGTGGCGCAATTGCTGCGCCCGTGGGCGGGGTGGGCGAGTGAGAAATCGAAGATGACAAGCCAATGGGCGTGCCTGCCGGCTCAAGTGGCGCTGCACACGCGCCGATGAGCCATCCGGCCACGGTATTGGTCACGCCGCGTGTGCGGCGGGCCGGGGCTGGCATCGGCTGCGTGCTGGTGCCGGATTTCACCACAGAGACACAGAGATGGGGAGAAGGCAGGAAGAGGCGAGTTGAGCAACTCAACACACGAATCCCTCGGCTATCTCTCTTCTCCGCGCCTCTGTGTCTCGGTGGTGATGCATCTCTGCCTCTCTTTGGCCCTTTGGCCATTTGCCCATTTGGAGCTTTCCCATGGCCCGCACTGGTGAACATTACATTCCTCGGCCCGATGGCGGGTTTGATGCGTGGGCGGGGCAGTATGTCGCGGCGGTGCAGAACTTCTATGCCCAGCAGGGGTGGAAGACGGATGACTTGCAGCCGTTGCTTGACGCGTGGCAGGCGTGGCTGCGGGCGTATCCGCAGCATGTGGCGGCGCAGGCGGCGGCGGAGGCGGCGACGCAGGAGAAGGTCGCGGCCCGGCGGGGGTTAGAAGCACAGGTCCGCACACTGACGGGCCTTTTGCAGAACTTGCCGGTGGTGACCAACGCGGTGCGGGCGGATTTGGGGATCACGGTGCGCAGCGGCACGCGCACGGCTGGATCGACGCCGACATCGCGGCCGATGGCGATTGTGCAGCCGACCGGGCGGTTGACGCACGAACTGCGCTTGGTGGATGAAGCGACGCCGACGAAGCGTGCCCGGCCGCGCGGCGTGCAGCGGGCGGAGGTCTTTGTCGCCTTCACCGCGCCGACGGCGCCGGCCCCGAGTGACCCGGGGGCGTATCGCTATCTGCAAAGCGTCAGTGATGGCACGGCCACGCTGGCCTTTGACGCGCCGCGGGCCGGGCAGCAGGCGCACTACCTGGCCCGCTGGGTGACGCCGCGCGGCGCGGTGGGACCGTGGAGCGAAACGGCCAGCGCGACGGTGGCGGCCTAAGCCGCAGGCGATCAACACAGCCCCGCAGGCGATCAGGACAGACCCGCAGACGACATCGCAGACGCAGACGACACGAGGACACGAGCCATGAATCACGCACACGACGCGACGACGACCAGCCACAGCACGGCCGGCACCGACAGACGGACCGCCAGCGGCAAGAAATCCAAGGCCTCGGCGACGACGACCTTCGCCGGCACGCCGCGGCAG
>JALOQT010000080.1 GCA_025453375.1 Phycisphaerales bacterium
CACCGCCGCGCGGGAGGATTCGGAGGCCTGGCGAAGCTGCCCCAGAACGTCAAGGACCTGCTCACCTATGACAACGAGCAGATCCGCGCCATCCGCGGCAACGAGATCGCCATGATCTTTCAGGAGCCGATGACCAGCCTCAACCCGGTCTACACCATCGGCGACCAGATCATGGAGGCCATCCTCCTGCACCAGAATGTCGGGCCCGATCAGGCCCGCGCCATCGCCATCAGCGCGATGAAGGACGTCGGCATCCCCAGCCCTGCCGAGCGACTGTCGGCCTACCCGCACCAGTTCTCCGGCGGCATGCGCCAGCGCGTGATGATCGCCATGGCCCTGGCCTGCCAGCCCAAGCTCCTGCTGGCCGACGAGCCGACGACCGCGCTGGACGTGACGATCCAGGCCCAGATCCTCGACCTGCTCCGCGAACTGCAGAAGACCCGCCAGATGAGCATCATGCTCATCACCCACGCGCTGGGCGTCGTGGCGGAGAATGCCGACGTCGTCTGCGTGATGTACGCCGGGCGCGTCGTCGAATACGCCAACGTCTTTGACCTCTTCGACAACCCGATGCACCCCTACACGCGAGGCTTGCTGGCGAGCATCCCCAAGACGCGCGAACTGACCGGCCGCCTCGTGACGATCCGTGAAGTCGTCGAAAGCGAAGATCAGTTCAAACGCCTCCCCGGCGCCGATCGCGGCGTACGCCCGTGGTGGCCCTGGCATGAGCCCCCGGCCGATCTGCAGCGGGCCGATGGCCCCGCGGGCGAATACGCACTGGTCGAAGTGAAGCCGAATCACTGGGTCGGCTGCTGGCGCACGCCCGGCATCTCCGGCCTCAGCGAGCGGTTCCCCGATCTGGACTATCGCATCGCCGATGATGCGAGCAACCCGCTCGGCCGCCCTAACGCCTGACCGCTATGCGAGCCTTGCTCATTACCGATCCCGGCTTTGCCCGGCGTGAGGCCGAGCTGCTCAATCACCTGGCCACCGGCCTGGCCGATGAGGGCGTGCGTGTCTTCAACGCGGTGGATCAGGATGAGCCGGAGGCCACGCCGACCACTTCACCTCTGCCGCGGGCGAGCATGCCCTTTGGCCGCGCGTCGGTGCCCGGTGCGGGGTTCGGCCCGGCGTCCGGCCCGGGCCGGATCGGCTCGCGCCTGGGCCTGTTTGCGACCGACGTGCCCTACGCCGCGCGGGGCCTGCCGTTTACGGCAACCGCCCGTGCCCGCCAACTCGCTCAGCGTGCCAGCTCGCTACCCGTCGGCCGCGGGCTGGACATCGTCCACGCCATGGGCACCAGCACGTGGGACACCGCCCGTCTGGTCGCCATCGAGACCGGCGCGAGCCTGGTGCTGGAGGTCTGGTCCGGCGCGATGATCCAGCGAGCCGCCACGTGGCTGTCGCCGCTGGACTCGCGCTGGCAGGCCAACGTCTGGCTCAGCGTCGCCGATGATGCGCTGGCCCTGGCCGCGAGTGTGCGCGTGCCGGGCGTCAGCAAGCAGCGCGTCGTCGCCTGCCCGTGGGGCGCACACGTCTCGCCCGACCCGCACCGCCCGATGGACCTGCAGGCCGAGGCGACGATCCTGCTCTGGGCCGGCGAGGCGTGGAGCGGATCGGTCGAGCAGGCCCTCCGCGGCATCACGCGCTGGGCCCAGCAGTCCGGCCGCACGCCGCTGATCCTCACCGACGGCCCGACGGCCCGTCGCCTGAACCTCTGGGCCGAGGCCGGGCGGCTGGGCCTGCGCGAAGCCCTGAGCCTTGTGCCTGGCGAACTGGCCGATTGGCACCCGGCCCTCGATGCCGATGTGCTGCTGATCCCCGGGGCAATCGGCGAACAGTCCGGCCTAGTGCTGGCGGCTCAGGGCGCGGGCGTCCCGATCATCGCGCGGGCGGACGAACTGGCCGGCAACCTGATCGACAACGTCTCGGCCCGCCTGGTGATGACCGACTCGCCCCAGGGATGGGGTGACGCGCTGGCCCTGCTGGGCGACCCGGCGGGCGCGACGGGCCTTGGTCATGCGACGCGCAAGTTCATCACCGAGCACCGCCTGGCCTTCCAGCACGTCAGCCGCGCCGTGGCGATGTATGACCGCTGCCGGGCGACGACGTGAGCCTTGGCCATGGCGTGCCCCGCACGCTCGCCCTTCTCGGGCACTGCCGATCAACCCGCCTCGGCCCAGCCAGGCCCACCCCGGGCATACACTTGGTCGAAGCGGCAAACGTCCACCACGTCCCCCGCGACCAGCGAGCCGTTCAGTGATCATCGCGGCGATCTTCCCCATCTTCATCTGGTTTCTGTGCTATCGATTCCGTCGCAGTGCGATTGGGATCACGATCCCGTTTGCCGCCGGCGCGCTGGTGATGATCCTCAGCCCGCTGCTCAAGGCGTTTCTGCTCCGCAGTGCCGAGCCGCTGCTGCCATTGATTTACGCCGAGGCGGTGTTGATCACGGGCGTCGGCCTCTGGCTGGCGACGATGCCGCGCAAGAAGGATCGCGACCGCTCATGCCGCCACTGCGAGTATGACCTGACCGGCCTGGACATCAACGTCGAAGGTGCCCGCTGCCCGGAATGCGGCGGCGACATCACCCCCGCCTCCACCCACACCTGCGTCACCTGCTCCGCCTCGCTGCACGCCCTGGACCTGACCATCCCCGGCCAGCGCTGCAAGAAGTGCGGC
The DNA here is from genome assembly GCA_025453375.1 of Phycisphaerales bacterium. GTDB lineage: Bacteria > Planctomycetota > Phycisphaerae > Phycisphaerales > UBA1924 > JAJTGZ01. The sequence goes on from JALOQT010000080.1 coordinate 2,683, forward strand.
ACCATGCTGCCCGTGCTGAGACGCCGCCGGCCAAGCGAGCAACCCCCCGCCGCCCCTCAGCCCGCACCTGTCAGCACGGCCGACCAGCGCCCGTAACGCCCCCGTGGCACGGCTTTCCAAGCCGTGCACATCTCTTTCCCCGCGCTCACACATCGACGACACAACAAGACGGGCTTTTCTGCACGGCTTGGAAAGCCGTGCCACGAGGATCACTCCTCGCGGATTCGGCCCGCTGCCGCCTCGGCCCGCAAAGCTTCGAGGGCCTTGAGCACTGCCGGGTCTTCGGCCAGTTCCAGCCGGCGGCCGCGTGAGCCCCAGCGGGAGCCAGCGGTGAAGTCCGGCCGCAGCGGCGAATCCTCCAGGCGTTGGCCCTTGGTGGTGACGTAGTCACTCGTGGGCACTTTCATCTCAAAGCCGCCGTCCATACGGACGTACGTCGACAGCAGCACGGCGCCAGCCGTCGGGTGGCCAACCAGCGGCGCTTCGCGCAGTTCTCGCATCGCCGCGGCGAAAATCTCCGACGCGCTGGCCGATGCACCATTGACCAGCACCGCGATCTGCCCGCCGTAGGGCTCGACCCCATTGGGGTTGCGCCGCGCCCGGAACTTCTGCTCCTTGGATGCCGCGAGCTTCGCTGCGTCGGCAGCCGCCTCGCCAGTGGAACGCTCGTACTGCTGGGCATCGCGCCGGCTGATGAACGCGCCGACCTCCGTACCCGGCCGCAGCACCAGGCCCAGCAGGTGCGCCAGGTTCGAGACTGATCCGCCACCATTGCTCCGCAGATCGATGACGAGATATGGCCGGTCCTTCACCGACTGAAAGAGCTTCTCGACCTCCGCACGCTCATACGCCTCGGTGAAACTGGCGAGGCTGAAGACCGCGGCGTCATCACCCAGCATCGTCACCCGAGGCGGGATGCCCTGCGGAATCTCACCACGCGTCACTTCGACCTCACGCTCGGCCTCATCGCCGCGCTTGATCGTCAGGCGAACGACCGTCCCCGCCTCGCCGCGAATCCGGCCCAGGGCGCTGCCCTCGCGGCTGCGGCTGTTGATCTCGCTGATGCGGTTGCCATCAATCGCCACGACCAGGTCCCCCGCGCGAAGCCCTGCCTTATCCGCCGGCGTGTTGTCGCGGACTTCGACGAGTTCCAGGGAATCGCTGCGATCGTTGACCGTCACGCCGATCCCGCCGAAGGTCTCACGCTTCCGCTCGGTGGCGGCACGCGGGGCCAGCACGTCAATATGGCTGATGCCCAATTCATTGAGCGCGCGATTCAACACGCGGCTGAACTGCTCGGCCGATTCCGCCTCGTCCAGTCGCGAGCGATACTTCGCCAGGATCTGATCCCACTTGCTGAAATCCACCCCGGTGGCAAACGCCCGCTCACGGACCAGGCGGCCCGTGCGTTCCAGCACCGCATCCTTCTGCTCGCTGGTCAGCGCGCCTGTGGCCTGCTGCTCAGCCACCGCGGCAGACGCCGCCGGCTCGGTGCTGCGAACGACCTGCAGGGTGAAGACCCCGATCATCGCTGCGCCCAGCAGAGCGTAGAACCCGATCAGCCCGCGTGCCATCGAACGTGTCATGCCGCGAATCCTCGCTGTGCGTCCGCCGCGGACCGGGCAGGATGAGGGGCACCTGCACGTGCGACGGTCATCACGATAGCCTTCGATACGTCCGCGATGGGGGCCACGGTTCGTGAGGATTTGCGGACCATGGCGGATCGGCCAAACTGCCGAACTTACCAGCCCGGCCCCCTGTGCGGGGTGAGGCCTTGGCCAAGCGCGGCCGAGCGCGACCGAGCGCGTGTGGCAAGCGATGGACACCCTTACTCCGTCCCGCAGAAGCCAAGGGGCAATAATCACCCCATGCTCACCCCTCATCGTCTTGCGGCTGTTGTCGGTGGTCTGTCCTTTGGCCTGGCTGGCGCGGCCCTCGCATCGCCGGTCGAGCCCTCCGCAGGCGCTCCCGATGCTGGCGGCTACCGCGTCGTTCGCGTCACCGATGGCCTCAACCGCCCGTGGGGCATGGTCTGGCTGCCCGATGGCTCGGCCCTGATCACCGAGCGAGAAGGCAGGATTCGTCTTCTGGGCAGGGATGGCAAGCTCGCCCCCGAGGCGATCAAGGGCCTGCCCAGCGTGCTGGCGACCGGCCAGGGCGGGCTGCTGGATATCACGATCCACCCGAAGTTTGCTGAGAACCGCTGGGTGTATTTCGTCTACAGCACCGGTGAGGGCGGGAGCAACACCACGCGCCTCAGCCGAGGAACGCTCAGCGCCGACGCCGCGAGCCTGACGGACGTCAAGGACCTCTTCGACCTCTCCCCCCGCTCGCGTGGCGGGCTGCACTTTGGCTCGCGCCTGGCGTGGATGCCCGATGGCACACTGCTGATGTCCGCCGGCGACCGCTTCGGCCCGCGCAATGACAAGAACGTCGCCCAGAACAAGGGCGTGACGCAGGCCAAGATCGTCCGCCTGACCGACGAGGGCAAGCCGGCTTCGGGCAATCCGTTTGCGGGGGAGAAGGACGCCGCGCCCGAAGTGTGGTCCATGGGCCACCGCAATATCCAGGGCATGACCGTCGACCCAACCGGGCGCGTCTGGGCGACCGAGCACGGGCCGATGGGCGGCGATGAACTGAACCTCATCGAGAAGGGCAAGAACTATGGCTGGCCCCTGGTCACCTTCGGCCGTGAATACTCCGGCGCGACGATCACCGAAGAGCGCCATCGCGATGGCATGGAAGATGCCAAGCTCGTCTGGGTGCCCTCGATCGCGGCGTCGGGCCTGGCGTTCTACAGCGGAGACAAGTTCCCGAAGTGGACCGGCAGCCTGCTCGCCGGCGGGCTGGTCAGCAACAACGTCTGGCGGATCAGTGTGGACAAGGCC